>DLVS01000310.1 GCA_003445095.1 Verrucomicrobiales bacterium | reverse complement strand
TTTTCCGCCAATGACCGCGTGGTCGCAGTCACGACGACGCCACCCTATTCCTCGTTCGCCAGCGGTTTACTTCTAGGGGAGTACGATATTGTGGCTAAAGCGGTGACTTCTAGTGGTTCGGTCAAGACTTCAGCGCCGGTGCACATTCAAGTTGTCATTCCCCCAAACAATTTTCCTCCGACGGTGCGGTTCACGGCTCCCACCAACTCCCAAGTGTTCGTAGCCAGTTCTTCGACCAACATCCGAGCCGCGTTCACGTTCTCGAAACCCAACGGACGAATCCTCAGTTGGACCCTGTATCACGGATCAGACAAAGTGGGGGAGAGTTTGAGCGTGCCGGCCACTCAGACCAACGCGAGTTTCACGGTGCCCGGCCTGGGGTTTGGTGAACACACGCTCTTCGCAACAGTGCTCAGTTCGGTCGGTGACCGCGCAACGAATTCGGTGACATTCTCCATCGTGCGAGTGCCCGTGACGCCTCCGAAGCTAAAGGTGTCAGCACCATCAGCCGAAGGGATCGTGTCGATCCAGATGTCGATGCCCACTGCTGAGGCGGTTTATCAACTGGAGCAAAGCCTCAATTTGACCAATTGGACGGTTTTAGTGTCGGGACTCAGCGGATCGATCCCATTCACAACCAATCTACCGGCATCGGCGAACATGGAGTTCTTCCGGGGTACGGGTGTGTATCCCAATCCATGACCGGTGGGGGCCGGCTTGCGACAAATGGTTCGTGCACTGTTTTTGGTCTCGTTACCCGGTGCGATGCTGCACAATACTTGTTATATTTAATTTGTGCATCACAGTAAATGGACGGCCAGGCCCCGGTTCAGTTCCATGGCGTGAGCAACCGGTTCGGCCCAAATTCCGGTCCGGTAGCGCTGGCATTCGGCGCTGCTTTCAGCTGAAACGCCACTCCGACAGTCCAGTCAACCCCGTTGGGTCCATTGTCGAGGATCCGCACCGTGATGGCTCCCACCCAGCTCCGAAAATCACGCGCCAAAGTGTAGTTCTGCGCCTCAATCGTCCCGGTTCGTGCCTCGTATTGCTGGCTCATCCGCACACTCCAGTTTTCATTCAGACGAAAGCCAAGGCTTGACCAGAAAAGGCTGCTATCGAGGTTCCCCAGGACTGGATCTGGCGGCAGATATCGATTGCCGACCGTCCAACTCCAAACATCGTTCGGCGCAATCCGGATCAAGTTGTCGAATTCAGCGACCCGAGGTGCCGCGACGTCATACCGAAGCAAGGTCCCGTACGCGAACCAGTCGCGCGGCTGGAATAACAGCCGTGAATACACATCGCTAAACCGGTCTTGGTCCACTTCCAATTCGCCCACGTTCCAATCCGTATACAACTGCCAAGAGACAAAAGGGCGAACGTCCCCTGCCCTTTTCGTCTGCAACAAATTGAACAGCGAGAGCCGGAGAACATTTCGGTAACCCAAGCTGTCGATCGAGTTGTTGTCGGGAAACTCAACCGGCTCCAATTCTAATGACGGCACACGGCGATCAAACTTCGGTATTTGGTCGGGCAAGACATTAGGCGTGGGCACATATGCATAGTTGAACGACGGCTGCACGATGTGCCGAAGCCCGTTCAATTCCCAGAACTCGTTACGGACCCCGGTCCACAACGCTGACGCTTTGGCGGTGACTTCACCGCCCGTGCCTAAGATCCAGCGATTCTCTGCATCCAATCCGGTAATTCCTGTTGGATCGCTGTAGTGTGTGAATCGGCCACTCACCCGTGGGATGAAATTCAGCCAGCCCCAGGCCGTGTACGGGATCGTGAGTTGATGAAACGTATCAGCGCGAAATGCCGCGTAGTTCGTCGAAGAATAATCTCCGCCACGAAACTCCAGGTATCCAAGGGAATTTTGTGTCTCATAATAAACCGGCGTCGGGCCTAACTGTTGCCGCGCGCCATTTAAGTTTACTTGAGGTAGTCGCTCGACTTGTTCCTGAAACGAATTGATCTGGGGGACTGCCAAAACCCCGAGCGAGAAGTTTTTCCAGAATTGTTGTGCCTCAAACAGGGTCAGCGGCTGCGTATTCGCCCGGTACTCGTCTTCGAAAAAGTCGTGGATGATGTTGGGATCTGATTGATAGCGAACGGCCGCCTTCGCATAGAAATCTTCCCACGGATTGGCTTGGTGAGTGTAATGGACTCTCTCTCGATTGTTGCTAATCGGTTGGCCGAAAGAGTCGGTGCCGGGGTCGCGGTCGTGAATATAATAGAATTGCCCCCTGCCCTGCCCCCATTTCCCCAAGTCATAATTCACCGAGGGCCCAATTCCGGGACCCCGTTTGGTGTAATAATCCAGTTCGAGGGAGGTCTGTAGGTTAGTGGTCCAATTTTGATTATACGCGCTAAGCACGAAGGCGCCCCACGTTGTTTGGTAACCTGGCATGACGGTCCAAAAAAAGCGGTGCTCCTGGAGGGTTCGGCTGTACCGGGGAAAGTACATAACCGGAACCGGCCCCAAAAACACCGTCGCATCCTCAGCCGTCACCGTCCTCTGGTTGGTCACCGTGATCGTTCTCGCTTTCAGTCGATAACCCGGGTCCTCCACATCGTCAGTCGTCAGGAGCGCGTTCGAGGCCGTCTGGACTGCATTCGTCTCGCCGCTACCTCGCAACTGCTCACCCGCGGCGAAAAATGGCGGCTCGCCGAAGCGGAAATGGTCGGCGTCCAAGGTTCGCGTGACGTAATTGTAGCGAACCCGTTCACCTCGCCACAAAACCGTCCCTCCATCCGGCCGAGTTTGCTGGACGCTAACGTTTCCCTCAGCCTCAACGACGGTGCTGTTCGCCTCGAGGCGGACGCGCCGGGCGTACAATACCGCAGTACCATATCGGACCACTACTCCGTCGCGAGCGGTCGCGACGTTGGTCTTTCGATCCAGCTCCACTTCACCCATGCCGTCCGCCGACGTGATGATCAACTCAAGCTCCGGCTCCGTCGAGGGCGCCAGGTCTTGGCCCAGCGCCGCGGCGGTCAGCAGCACAGCAAGGCCGAGTGGCGTGAATCTCATTCGCGGGCCGCGACGCTACGGAGCTCGACGCGCAGCGCCAAGCGCAAGAATGCAGAACCGCGCTGGTTCTACGGGCTACCTCAGGTTGACATCGACGGTCTCCACCTGGAGTCGCCAGTCGCTGAAACGCGAGCCCAAGCGAAGCACGCCGAAGGTCGCAAAATCAAAACCACAGCCTTCTCCATAAACGCTGTCGGGCGTGACGTTCAACGTCCATACTGAACCTTCCGGTAACGGACGGCTGGCTTGAACTTCCAATCGGCTCACGAGCTCAGAACCGCTGACTTCACCGGCCCGAGCTGCGTTAGTCTCTTGCCAATGGCGGAAAATTCCTCGGCTAGCGGTCAACCGGCGCATGAGCGGATTCG
>DLVS01000524.1 GCA_003445095.1 Verrucomicrobiales bacterium | reverse complement strand
CGCGATCTCACCGTGGCGGAAAACATCGCCCTGCCCGTGAGCTATCACGAAAATTGTTCTCTCGGGGAAGCCCTGGACCAAGTGCTACCGTTGATCGCCGCACTTCAACTTGAAGGTCATGCCGACGCTTCCGCCGGTCGGATCGGGCGTGCCTGGTCTCAACGGATAGCCTTAGCACGAGCCCTGGCGGCCGCTCCCGAGTTGCTGCTGCTGGACAATCCGATCGCCGGCTTGGATCAGGACCATATCCGCTGGTGGCGCCGATTCCTGCCGGAATTGAACAACGGGCATCCCGCGTCAGGAGGCCGCCCACTGACTTTAGTGCTCGCCACGGATGACCTCCGGCCTTGGCTCAATACCGGCAACCGATTTGCGGCTGTCCGCGAGCAAACATTCCGTTGCCTCGGTGACCGGTCCCAAGTCGAAGGCGGACATGCGGCCGAGTTGGCCGAATGGTTGCAGGCCGATTGATCCTCGTTCGGATACACCATTCCTCTCCCATGAATCGCCCTTTTGGACTTTCTCAGCATCTTATGGACTTCTGCCCGCACCGATTCATCACGCGAAGACGTGAAGGTCGCGAAGAAGGCGTTCGGACGAACTGAAAGCGCCTATGGCTCTCCAAGACCTCACGCCGCAACTCCGGACTCGCCTCCGCCGGGTTGAGCGACTCGTCGGCCTGTTCTTGTTGGTAACTTTCGGCCTGATGATGGCCGGATTTGTGTATTTCCTTCGGCACACCGCACAGAGCCGCGGGTGGTTCGTAACCAAAATTCCGTACTATACGTACATCGCTGACGCCACTGGGCTCAAAGTTGGCACACCCGTCACCATGACGGGATTCAAGATTGGAGAGATCACCAAGGTGGACCAAATGGAGATGAGTCCGTGGCACCTCACCAATCGCTACAACGTGTACGTTGGGTTCAACGTCCGCGAACCCTATGACGGCTACATCTGGACCGATTCGAAGGTGAAAGTGGGCGCCGGCGATCTGTTCGGTGCTCGAACGATCGAAGTGACACGAGGCATTGCCGGCGAAGTGACCGTGAAGCAGTTGAAGGGGGTTCCGCCGCGACTGCTTTCGGACAAGTTTCTCTATGACTCGGCCATCACGAACCGGAAGTATCTTTCGTTGGAAGAAGCCACTTTGAGTGGCGGCTTCTGGCTCAAAGCAGAGGAGGCACAACCGCTGCAGCAGCGCCTCAGCGAAATTTCCGCCACGATCAATGATGCACTGCCAGGCGTATTCGCGTTGACGAATCAAATCGCCGGAGCGATTGCGCGCCTGACCAACATTACTGCGCAGCTCAGTGACACCATGCCGAAGGTGGACGGCACGGTGAGCGACTTGCACGGGATCTTGGCCGACTTCCGACCCGCCCTTAAAAAGTCCGGTGGGCTCGGTGACCTGTTATTGCCCACGAATCTGCAGTCTCAGCTCACGTTGACCCTGTCCAATCTCAATCCGGGAGTGGGACCGATTGGTTTAACGCTCAGCAACCTGAATGGGCGGATGGGCGACGTCGGGGTGGCACTGAGCAACGTGAATTTGCAGCTCAGCGCTAATACCAATCTCCTGGCCGATGCCAATCAACTGACGCTCAGTGTTGGGGCGCTCGCCGAGACCCTGGAGACGTTGTTCAAGCGGCACTGGCTATTCCGATCTGCATTTCGGACTAACCCTCCGCCCAATTCGAAGTCCTCGGAACGACCGATCAATCCACCACGAGATCTACGCCGATTTTGAGCCTGCGACCGCACCGCGCAGCTACTTCGCTCCCGCGACCAAATCTTTGTCCTTAACCGCCATAGCGCCTTTGCCGATGCGGCCGCGCAAATAGGTTAGCTTGCCGCGGCGCACTTTTCCTTCGCGCTCGACTTCGACCTTCTCCACCCGAGGTGAATGGGTCGGAAAAATTCGTTCCACGCCTTCGCCGTAACTGATTCGTCGGACGGTAAAGGTCTGGTTCAGTCCACGACCGCGTACGCCGATGACGACACCCGCAAAAACCTGGATCCGTTCCTTGTCGCCTTCGACGACCTTGGTATGGACGCGGACGCTATCGCCCACGTTGAACTTGGCCGGCTCCTTGCGGAATTGCTCGGACTCAATCTTGTCAAACAATGCACCTTTGTTCATGGCAAACTCCTTCTGGTATTAAATCTACTGGGTGGGCCGCACCCACCGTAACTCGTTCCACAATTCCGGCCGGCATTCGAAGGTTCGCTTCATCGCCTGGGCTTGTCGCCATCGTTGAATGGCGGCGTGGTTGCCGGACTGCAAAATCTCGGGTACTCGTGCGCCCTGGAACTCGGCCGGGCGAGTGTAATGCGGGTATTCGAGCAGCCCGTGGCTGAACGACTCATCCGCGCTACTGGCATCATCACCCAATACACCCGGCAACAGCCGGGCGACGGCGTCGATGATCACCATTGCGGGAAGATTCCCATTGGTGAGCACGAAATCGCCGATACTGAGCGTTTCATCCACCAGGCGCTCGCGCACCCGTTCGTCGTAGCCCTCATAGCTCCCGCAAATCAGCAGGAAACCTTCGGTGGCGGCGAATTCACGCGCGACGGCTTGAGTAAACAAGCGGCCGCTCGGGGAGGTGAGAATCACCTTCAATCCCGCGCCACGTTCGGCTTTAAGGGCTGTAACTGCTTCAAAGATCGGTTCCGGTTTCAGGACCATTCCTGGCCCGCCACCGTAGGGCGTGTCGTCCACCGTCTTGTGACGGTCATGCGTCCACGCCCGCAAATTATGAATCCTCAAATCGAGGAGCCCCGACTGTCGCGCCCGCTTAAGGATGCTTTCATCCAGCGGTCCCGCGAACATTGCCGGGAACAGGGTCAGAACATCGATTTTCATCGGCGAGGCGCGCGGTCCTGTCTGCCCGCGCGAGCCGGTGCCTACTCGTCGGCCAGATCCAAGGTGCAGCGGACGCCAGTCTTCTGGGCACCCACCTGCATCACGGAACGGATGGCTTGAATCGTGGTGCCGCGGCGCCCGATCAACTTGCCCACTTCTCCCCGAGCGAGATACAACCGGTAAGCCGTCAGCCCATTACGCTCCTCCGCCTCCACCCGGACTTCGTCGGGATGGTCGACCAGGTGCTTCGCCACGAACTCGATGAAAGCTTTCACTGAAGGACGGGCGAGTTGGTGACCTCAGGCGACCGCGGGTGCTGATGCTGGCGCGGTGCGAACCTTCTTGCGGATCATGCTCGCGACCGTGTCACTGGGCTGGGCACCGACGCTCATCCAATACTTCGCCCGCTCAAGGTCGAGAGTAACGTTGTCACCCTTCTTGAGCGGTTGGTAGGTGCCGATCTCTTCCAAGAACTTTCCGTCCCGCGGACTGCGGCCATCGGCCACGACCACGCGGAAAATCGGACTATTCTTGGCGCCGACGCGTTTCAATCGAATCTTTACTGCCATAAGCGTGTGCGTTTCAAGCCGACCCGAGGCCGGCGGTTTTCCCTAAAAAGGAACGCGCAAAATGCCGAGTGGAGGGCCACAGCGCAAGCCCTCTTTTCAGGATGTTTGGTCTGGTCAGGCCCCAATCACCGGGCCAGGAGCATGCCCTAGCTCATAAGGGGTCCGCTGAAGGTGTCGCCCAGCGAGGAGGGACGAAGAGCCAGCTATGCGACCAGTTCGGCAGGCAGACCTCTGGGATCAAAGCGACGTCCGGGACCAAATCCGGAAAGTTGGCGCGCAGTACGATGTTTCGATAATACGGAGCCGGTGAACTCGGAGTGGAGTCGAGAGCCAAGCGAATAATCTCCTTCAAAGCATAGCTCTTGCCACTAACACTCACACGCTTTTCACCGTAGCGTTCGACCCAAAATTCGGGCGTCCACTTCCGAAGTGCTTCCCAGCCATCGATAGCCCCTTCCACCACCGCCGGCTTTCCTGGGATGGCGTAATCACGCATGAACTCGGCGGAGCTCAATCCTTTCACCCTCGGCACTATCTTCCCTTTCGACGACCCCTCGGCGGTCGCCCGTCGCGCGCGAATTTCCGCATCCTGGTTCAGAGTCATAATCAGTCCTGGCGATGAACTGGTCGGGAAATTGGCAACGATTCGGCAACAAAGGACGGATCGCTAGAGGTGCAACCTCGCGTCTCGGGCCGTGGAAATATTAGCCCCCATTGTCGCGTGGCTTTTGGCTTGGATCGGGACTCGAAGAAACAGGGGGCACTCGCTTTAGCCAGATCTCGCGCCAGTATTGAAACAAACCTCGCGGGCAACCACCCAGAGCCATCGGACAACGGCAGCGCACCTCATCAAGAATCACGGTATTGCTCAAGGCTCGCATCTGCCCGGTGCTTTCAACGATCATGCGGTCCAACCGTCCTCTGACCTGAAATCGCTTTCCGCAGACCCAAGCCATGTCCTCGGAGAAATGCAATCCTCGATTTTTCCCATGCGTGTCGAGTGTCTGGACAATCTCTTCTAAAGATTTGACCTCTACCCACTCGCCGCGCTGGAGATTCAAAGCCTCCCCCGGCGTGCGCACTTGCGTCCCGCGGATTTGTTCTCCCCGGAGCCGATACCTGAGCTTTCGGAGGGTGGGCCAGATTATGTTCCCCAACATTTGCAGCCAGCTATAGGTGCCTACCTGAACATCGCGAAGACAACTCAGAAGCCGCCCATTCCGACTAAGGGGGAGAGTCGCTCGCAACATTTCGGTCGACTGGCAAAAATACCCGCCGCCCTCGTCGGTAGTCTTGGCGCGCGCCAGCAGTGGCTCGACTTCACCGGGCGTCAAGTCGTCCGCCGGGGACTCGACGCTGCACTTCCGGACCCAGGCTTCTTTCCAAAAGATCAAACAGCCCTTCTGACACCCGCCGTGGTTGTCTCCGGAGCAATGAAGCCCTTCTAGAAAGACCACACCGCCACCTTGGAACGAGCGCATTTCCATCGGGCTAGCGTCATAGCAAGTCTTCTCCAGCCTCCGCAAAACGCGGAACCGTTGACCACAATATTGGGTCATTTCGGCCATGAACGGCAAACCGTCCAGGGTGCCTTCGCGATCTAAAGTCGCGAGGATCTCGGACGGTCTACGGATTACAACGAGATCACCAGGAAGAAGCATAAGCTAGTCAGTTCCAGCCAACCAAAGCAGTGGCCGTCGAGCTGATATCGGCGCGGTCGGTAAGTGAGGAAAGGATTGCGGTAGCCTGCCGCGAAACCTTGCCGGAGAAAACTTCTTGGCCATTGACCAAAACTGACAGCGGCTGATCGAGGTCGATCAATTGGTCCGACAATCGCAACCGGATCGTGGATGGCACATCGCCTTCGAGTCGGATCACGTGCCCGTCGATGGCGGCGACGATTCTTTGCCTGTCCTTGATTGGCGCATCATCGGGAAGCTGCAGCCAGTAGAAGCGTCGGTGCACGACGTCATCCTGTTGCCAGACCACCTTCTTGGGCCAGGGATTGCGTTGAAATTGAGCCATCCACGGGAGCGCCTCAGCATCCCTTCTATTCATCCAATGGCCCTGGCCGTCATACAGTCGTACCAGGTGCACATAGCCGCCGGGATCATCCTTCTCGAGTAGGTCCAGCTCGGCACCTCGTTCGGCCGCCACCTTGTTGCGGTTGTAGGCGCTGTCGTCGCCACCCATGAAAATGGCAAACGGCAGATCGCGGAGTCCAAGCAAGGAAGCTTCGTTGGGGTGCCCCGCCATCATGGCGGCAGCGGCAAAACGATCAGCCATACGGGGAGCCAACTGCCACACGCCATCGCCTCCTGCCGAGTAACCCATCAAATAAACCTTGTTGGGATTCACGCCTCGCGCGGCCACGTAATCGTCAATCAAACGTTGGAAGAGCGGATCGATGTGGCTTTCGTGCCAAAGGTTCCAGGTGTCCGTCGGGGCACGCGGGGCAACATAGATCCCTTCGGCCAATTCGTAGAGTTTACTCTGGTTCGTCCATTGTTTGTCGTTCACCGCTACCGGCGCGTTGCCGCCGCCATGCATCGAAATCCACAAGCTGCGCCCGCCCACCGGAACGTCGCCAAACTCTTTTTCCAGCCACCGGAGCGTTTTACCATTTTCGGTGATCGAGAGCTTCCCCATTTCTTCCCTTCGCTCGGAGGCGAGTCGGGCAAGCCGATCAGCTCCGATCATCTGGACCGCACGCTCGGCGTCGGTCCGAGTCAACGGCATCTTCAACGCCGGTGCCTCTACCGGGCGTTCGTCAACCGGTAGATCGAGCCACTCCCGGATTGCATCGAGCCTCGGCGACGCGGGCGCTAGGTCGGCCCAACTGGCATCGATCGTAGGATCACCGACGGCTAGTGGCCCGAATGGCAATTCGCGAATTTCGTTTCCCACCGTGAACCGGAGCCACCCTTGCGTTCCGGCTTTCAAGGCGAAGCGCGGCATATCGTTGAGGTCGGCGGTGCCCGCCTTGGTATCCGCAAGCGCACACGTGCGCCGGACCCCATCCAAGACACAGACTTTGGCGGAGAGCCGAGTTCCGCCTGGTTGATCCCATAGCCGAACGCCCAGACGTGAGGACTCGGTATCGGCCGCCACTTCCTTGGCGTAGCGCCAAGTGACGTTGACGGCGGCCACGGAATCGTTGGTCCGCGCCCAGACCATGGGGAACGTCAGTCCGTCCCTCTTCCATGAGGTAGCGAAAATGGCGTGTCGGCGAACGTCGGCCTTGGCTTGGGCGGCATCGCCGACGAACCAACCGCGATCCAAACCCGCTGCGTCGTATTCGTCGGCGCCGGTGAAGTGCCAGTCGCCGTCCCAAATTTCTACCCACGTGTGATTGCCACGCTCATTCGCCCAGAGAGGCGTGCCGACGGCTCGCGCCGGAACGCCCACCGCTCGGCACGCTTCGACTAGGATGATAGCCAACCCAGTGCACGTGGCTTTCCCAAGTGCTGCCGATTCCTTGAGACTCTGATTCGGACGTTTTCGTCCGGTGTTGTAGTGGACCTTAACGAGGTTGAACACGTGACGATTAAGCGACTGGGCAGCCTGGGAAGCAGTTTTCGCGTCTTTCACCACGTCTCGCACCAATTGATACAACTCTCGCCGCCAAGGATCACGGGTCTCGTCGAACACGGCGTAAGGGAGAACGTCGTTGTGGAAAATCTCCTCTGGAACTGCGCTGGCCCAGGGAAATTCCGCGCGCGCTTGGAATGCGAGGTCGAGGTTGTCCAAGAGGAACTCGGCCGAGAGTGTTTCCCGATCAGCGGGCGGCATGTGGTCGACCAGAAAGCGCGCCGCACGTTCCCCGGGCTCGCCGTGTTTCTGGTGGGCCGCTGCAATAAAATCATCCAGCGTCGACGCCAGCGAACACAGGGCTAGGCTAGTGGCGAGGAAACCAAGGAGAACCCTTCTCACGCGCCGACGCTGGTGGAAAATCACGCAGCGGTCAAAACCTGCGACCAGGCGTAGGTCAGTACTTCGTTTCTCGGGCCGCTCCTGCGGGATGTCTTTCCCGCTACTCGGAAGGGAAACAGCACGTTCGCGAGGCGATCCTGGCGGAATGCTTCCGCAGGCCAGGAACCGCGAGGCTCCGCTGGAGCAGCGCCTCCACCAACAACCTCGGATGCGCCCGACTCCGAGACTCCAAGATCCTAATGACTGAACGCTGGGCAGGAACCCTCGATATCGTTAGTATGTCCAGCTTGGTGCGGCACCCCGAAACGGCGCCGCCTTCCTAATATGCCGTCTGAAACCACCCTCATCTCGGCGGTTGA
>DLVS01000773.1 GCA_003445095.1 Verrucomicrobiales bacterium | reverse complement strand
ATTTTCCGTCCACGATGGGCAGGCCGTTTCCTAGGTCTGTCCAATCGGGGCTATTGAGAAGCGAAACTCCTTCTAACACATAGCCTATGGCGCTCGCCGGCCACGTGACGGTGAGGCTGGTGCCGTCGAGAACTGCGGTTAGCGCTGGCGGAGTCGCCGATGGTAGCGAGTCGGGTCCAGCGGCAAAGCTCGCGGTTACCTGGGCCGGAGTCAGGGCACCCTGAGAAATGCGTAGTTCATTGAACTTGCCGGCGTAAAACGCGTCGGCTGGGAATTGGGAGCGGCCGAGCCAAATATTATTATCTGTCCCATTCATTGCCGACAAAGGGAACAGGGCACCTCCGGTGGCTACCAGAGCCCCGTCCAAATACATCCGGGCCGTGTTACCCGAGAAGCTGTAGGTGATGGCGATGTAGTACTCCTGACCAGGCAGCATCGAGGTCGGGAGGTTGAGCACAGTAGTGTCACCTTGGTTCGGGAAATTCGCATAAAACCGGGGAATCCCGTCGCCGTTTCTCGGAGTGAAGAAGAGGTAATCAATACCATTACCGACGCCATCCTCGCCATCGTCCTTAGTGCCAAAGTCGAATGCGCGCGACCACACTGGCCCGCCGTCGTAGCTCAACCACATTTCAATCGTACCGTTGTTCCCCAGGGCAGTGACAATGCCGTTGGGCAAATTGACGTAGCTATTGTCCGCGCCATCGAGCGTGAGTCGACCTCCACTGAGGGATGCCGACCCCAACACTTCGCCATTGGCACCACTGACCGAATCTACCGTGGTCGTGGCCGACGTCTCGCTAAAGCTGTAGCGATGTTTGAGAGTCACGGGATCGCCCACCACGGACAACACGGCCGGATTACTGACGACCTTTACTGGCTGGCCATTGACGGAATTGGACACCTCCACCGTGAACGAAGCATTATTGTCGTCCGCGACGACGGCGGGAATCGAATAGGAGGACTGAGTCGCGCCATCGATTACTTGGTTGTTCCGAAACCATCGGTAGGCGATGGGAGCCGAGCCACTCGCCCCTACCGTGAACGTTGCTTTATAAGTGTCCGGCAGGGTCAGGCTGTCTGGTTGATCCACGATCGTCACAGCGACGGCCTTGTCATTAACGAGGTCCGGACCCGATATCGCATTTCCCAAGGCCTGGCCCGGGGTTAGCACATAGTCATAGAACCGGGCTTCGTCGAACTCACCTTGGGTGTTCTGGTCGCCCGACCAATTGGAACGACCCAACCAAACGTTGACGTCGTTCAGGTCACTCATTTGCGTGGGGACGTCTAACGTCCCTATCGAATTTCCATTCTCATAGAGGGTAATCCGACCGGTGCTTTCCTTCCACGTCACCAGAACCTGCACTTGCGTGTTAAACGTGCGGGTACTGACATCACGGGTGAATACCCCACCGCCACCTGGGTCTTCGTTACGGAGCTCGAGCCGGCGCGAATTGACGTCGTCCCCGATTTGGGCGCTGTACTCCAAGTAATCGAGACCAGTGCCACCACCGCCCGGGCCTACCACCTCACCGGTACCGTCGTCGGACACGGTTGACCCGAAGTCAAAGAAACGGGACCAAGTTCGGCTCCCGGTGGGTTTCATCCACGTTTCGAACGACCACTCACCGGTCCCGCCGTTGGCAACGCCGTGTGACGACACCAAGCCATTGGGAAGGTCGGCATAAGCAGAGGTTGCGGACCCTCCGCCGGCCAATCTCAGGCTCGTTCCGGTGAACTCTGCTCCGTCACCTTGGACGGTGCCGTCCGCCGTCCCCACGGAGTCCTTGATCGTAGCACCGGTGGCATTGGCGGAGGCGGTCTCGCTAAACGAATACCGGTGGATTGGCCCTTTGGTTAGGGGCTCGGGCAGGACTATGGGGGGTATCGCGGGGTCGATGAAGTCTGCCTTTTCCAAATTATAATTCGAAGCGATCTGCGCGCCGGTCAGTACACCGTCGTGAATCCGGACTCGTGCGATTGTCATCGATCCTCTTAAAGCGCCGGTCACCGTCACCCCGTCTCCTTCCAACTGTGCCGCGAGGCTGATGGCGGTTCCTGTGTGAATATCGATCGCTCCCGGGCCGAGGTACTCTAGGTTCGACAGAACTCCATCGGCATACACCCGAGTGATGGTGCCGTCATAGGTCGCCACCAAGTGGTGCCATTTATTCGCAGGAGGGCTTCCACCTTCGTTCGTCCAGCCAATGTCAGGAGTTCCCCAGTGACCGATCGCGCCGTAAGCATAGTTCGAACCGTAGTTGAATGACATGTTGGAACCTTCCGGACCACCCCGATTTCCCCACGACAGAATCGTTTCTTCACTATCGACGGCTGGATTGAGTACCCAGGCCTCGATCGAGGACGTGGCGTCCAAACCCACGATCCCGTCTGGAGCGGTAATGATGGTACCGCCGGACGCAGCGTCGGCCAGCTGTAGAAAGTCGGTGCCGTCGAAACTAATGCCTTTGGTTCCCCCTACCTGGGTGACGGCCGGGGTGGTGGAACTGACGGCGTCGCCGGTGGGAACGAAAAAGCCGCCCAACGTTCCGCCGTTCGGGACGCTGGTAAACGCGCCTGTGGCAAGTTTGGTGGCGTCGACATCCACCAGTAGATCGCCGGCCTTCTCCACTTGCGCGAAAGCAGCGGGAGACAACAGCCCTGCGGCCAGCAGGGCGATGGTAATCGGGGAAACATCTTGTGGGACCCGGGGCCCAGGTCCGTGGCAATAACTTCTCATAATGGTGCTCTTGAATTGGTCTCCCAAAGACGGCAGGGACGGTGTCCTCCGAGGAGGGAAGACGATACGACCGCACTGCCAGAGCTTGGGAGGACGATGGGGCTAAGTATCCCGACTTCGCCCGGAGGGGCCATGAGCAATTGCGCGAGACTTAAGTGAAATTTCACCACCGACCCCGGCCCGAGAGGGGCCGATGGGCAGCCCGAATTCCTTCCGCGGCCGTTTCGTATCACATCAAGTGCGCGGCGGAAAGCGATGCCTCTGGCTTTCCAACACAGGCGGAGTTACGCGACGGCGTTCTCACATTGGGTCGACCCGGTTACTGTCCTCTCCGAGTGCGGCGCACGCTCTCTCCGCGCGGGACTCGACTTTGCTTCCCTGCTGCAGGCGGCTCGATGGCCCGACCGGAGTGCTGAGGCCTAGTCATGGGGCGCGCTTTCGGCGAGTCGAGTTTGGTGAGACGGAAATCCACTTGTTTCTTGAAGGTGTCTACCTTGGCTACTTGGACTGTGATTTGATCCCCCAGGCGGATAATTCGCCGAGTACGGCGTCCGACCAGGAGACCGCGGGCCGCGTCGAACACATAGAAGTCATCCTCCATGGTGGACAAGGGCACGACACCGCTCATCGCCAAGCCTGGAACATCCACGAAAAATCCGAAATTGCGCACGTCGGTCACGAATGCCGGATAGCGTTCCAGCCGGCCGGACTTCAATTGTTCATTGAGGTAGGCGAACCGCTTAACATCTTTGCTGGCCCGTTCGGCGTCGGCAGAATTGCGCTCGGTAGTGGAGATGTGTTCTGCGGTCTGCTTGAGCATAGACGGGGAACTTAGTTTCTGATCAAACAGTGATCGATGGACTAAGAGGTCGGCATAGCGGCGAATGGGCGACGTGAAGTGGGTGTATTTGTTCTTGGCCAAACCATAGTGGCCGAGCGGTTCAACAGCGTAGCGCGCCCGCATGAGGGACTTGAGAAAGCCGATCTTTAGGGCCGGACCGATAGGCAGACTACTAAGTTTGAGCAAGAGGCGTTGCACTTCGGATCGTTGCCGCAGGTTTCCGCACGGCACATTGTGGCTCAACACTTCCTCACGGTAGTCTCGGAGTCGCGCTTCATCCGGCTCTTCGTGAACGCGATACACCGCGGGTCGGTGCAGGTGCATCAGTCGGGAAGCGACTGCTTCGTTCGCCAGCAGCATGAACTCCTCGATTAACTGATGCGAAACATCGTTCTCGACCTTCTCGATCCGCGTCAGATGACCTTGTTCGTCCAGGCGTATCTTGGTCTCGGGGAAATCGAGTTCGAGAGAACCTGCCTTAAAGCGCGCGCGGCGCAGATTCTGAGCGAGTTCATGTGCTTGATGCACCATTTGTTCGATCGGATCGGAGGCGGACTTGCGCTGCAGGATCGCGAGCACCTCGCGATAGGTGAACCGACGTTGTGAATGGATCACTGCGGAATAAAATTTCGCATTCACGACCCGGCCGTCCGTGGAGACGAGGAACTCAACGCATTTGGTCAGACGATCTACGTTGGGCTTGAGGGAACACAGCTCATTACTCAACGCTTCCGGTAACATCGGAATGACGCGGTCCACGAGGTAGGTGGAGTTGCCGCGCTTGCGGGCCTCGTGATCGAGCGCGGAGCCGGGCTTCACGTAGTGCGAGACGTCTGCAATGTGAACCCAGAGGCGCCACTGACCTGGGGAAGCACGCTCCAGACTAATCGCATCGTCGAAATCCTTTGCATCATCAGGATCGATAGTGATGACCCGGTGGCGCCGGCAATCTTGGCGTCCGGAGAGGTCTCGCGCCTGGATGGTTGAGCCGACTGCGTTCGCTTCCTGCAGGACGAGCTTAGGAAAATGGAGTGGCAAATCGTATTGGCGAAGCACCGAAAGCATATCGACACCTGCGGCGTCCGGTGCGCCGAGCACTTCTACCACTTCGCCTTCGGGATTCGTATTGCGTGACAGCCATTCGCGTAACTCGACGACGACTTTGTCACCAACTTGCGCCCTTCGACCTACGTCGCGCGGTTCGGGCACATAAATGTCATGCGGAATGCGAGGATCGTCGGGGACCACATAGGAAAAACGTTGACCTCGTTGCAGGGTCCCAACGATCTGTGTTCGCCGGCGTTCCAGAATGCGCACTACCACGCCCGAATCTGGTCCGGGAGTGCCCGTACGCAGGCCTTTGGGTTTGGTTTCTCGTCGCACAAGCACTCGATCCTCATGCAGCGCGGTACCAGTCGCACTTTCAGGAATGACGATTTCCTTGAGCCCGGCCTCATCCGGCTGCAGAAACCCCCTTCCCGCCCGGTCCATGCGAATACGCCCAGAGATGAGATCGGCTTCGAACGATTGAACATAGCGACTGCCCTTGATGCGAGCGAGGCTGCCTGCCTGCTCGAGTTCGTCTAGGACTGCCTGCAACTCAAGGTGGCGATGCGGTGGCACGCGAAGGCGGCGCATAAGCTCCTCGCTATCGGCAGGAATATAATCCTTGCGACCCAACAAGCTGAAGATGCGTTCAGAAATCTTTTTCATAATCTAACAAGTGTAAAACGCTGTAGAAGGATTTGATCAATTTAGAAGAAGAGCTCTCGGATGGCTTGCTATTGCGGAGTGCATAAGTAAGCA
>DLVS01000060.1 GCA_003445095.1 Verrucomicrobiales bacterium | reverse complement strand
TGGATAATCCTTACGCCAGCGCATGAACTTCTCAGAGTTCGTTCAGACCGCCATTCATCCCCAAAAAAGCGGCCGGCCTGCTGGGTACGCAAGAGATGCTGCTGAGGCTTATCTTGAATCGCGGCTGCAGCACGGACCCCTACGGCGGGCTCATTCACCTCGAGCAGTTCAGGCATGACCTCTCCCATCCCCATCCTGAATCTGCGAGGTCTGCCGGTGATGATCGATGCGGATCTGGCCAGTTGTCCCACCCCATCCAGAATCATTCCCGCGCTATGAATTTCGCCGAGCACATTACGGCGATTGAAGCCGCCGAACGCCAAGACTAGCATCGCCCCATCCCAATCGGAAAGCCCTGCAGCCAACAACCCGAGCCAATGAATCAACCCACCGGCCTCGTGACCTACGCCCAGTTCTTCCAAACGGCCTGCGGCGACGCACGCATTCCCTACGCGTACCAATGCCGATTGGCCGGCGGTGATGAGGCCGATTCGATGGGCCAGTTCAACCACGGGACGCCGTGCCGCTCGCAACTCATTAACATTCCCACCGGCCTGGGCAAAACCGCCGCAGTTGGCCTGGCCTGGCTCTGGAACCGGGTCCATCTGCCCTCTCTCAACTCTCAACTCACCACTCGTGACTCATCATCGTGGCCCCGCCGCCTGGTCTATTGCCTACCCATGCGGACGCTGGTGGAGCAGACGGCGAAGGAAGTCGAGAAATGGCTCCGCAACCTTCGCCAGGTCGCGTTCGAGGGTCGTCTTGAACTCTCCGATGCGGCATTCCAGGACCTCCTCTGGCTCGCCGGATTGGACGGCGTTACCGATTCTCAAATCTCGAATCTGCCATCTGCCATCAGGGCAGCGGCGACCAAGCCGCACTCGCCCGTGATCCTCATGGGCGGCGAAGACGGCGACCGCGAGTGGGACATCTACCCAGAGCGTCCGGCCATCCTCATCGGTACGCAGGACATGCTCCTCAGCCGCGCCCTCAATCGCGGCTACGGCATGAGCCGCTACCGCTGGCCGATGCACTTCGGCCTGCTCAACAACGACTGCCTATGGGTGATGGACGAAACGCAGTTGATGGGGCCGGGACTAAGCACGGCTTGCCAGCTTGAGGCGTTCCGAGCGAGCGGCGAGCACGGATTCGGCTCGTATGGCCACGGCTCCGTAACTTGGTATATGTCGGCCACGAACAACCCAGGTCACCTCAAGACAAGGGAATGGAGCAGCGTGCAGCGCCCGAAGGAATTTGAGTTTGGGCTAACTGCTGAGGAAAAAACCGCCAGTTCTGGACCAATTCACCAGCGTCGGTTCGCAGTGAAGTCGCTGGACCTTCGCAAGGATGCGTCTTTCGAGGACGCGGCTGCCGCGAAGTCGCTCGCAACACAGATTCGAGAACGGCATGAGGCAATGCTTCAGGTCATCGCGGAGAATCCCGAGCTTCCGGCGCGGACTCTCGTGATCTGCAACACGGTTGACCGGGCGAAGGACGTTTACGCACTGCTTGCAGCGGAGAAACCAGACGGCTGCGATCTCCTGCCGCTGCACTCCCGCTTCCGCCCGCCGGAGCGCAGGAGGCAGATGGAGCGCCTCAAGAATCCCGACCTGACTGCGTTTCCGAAGGGGCAGATCGTCGTCTCGACGCAAGTCATCGAGGCAGGAGTGGACCTTTCGAGTGGGGTTCTTTGGTCTGAGGTCGCGCCGTTGGCCTCGCTCGTGCAACGGCTCGGGCGGTTGAACCGGGCTGGAGAATTCAACGACAGCGAATGGGTGCCACAAGCGTTCATCTTCGGAGTCGGTGAGCAGGAAGAAACTGGAAACGCCGAAGCAAAGAAGAAGATTCGGGACGACAACGACAAACGCTGCCTGCCCTACGAATCTGACCGATGCACGGCAGCTTGGGGGGCACTGAAACTCCTGAACCAGAACGCCAGCCCGGCAAATCTCGAAACGATACAATCCGACATTTCCGCTTCCATCCCGCGTTGCCCGTATTCCCTCCAGCGCCACGAGCTGCTCGATTTTTTCGACACCGACGCCAACCTTTCCCTCGGCTTCACCGACGTTTCGCCTTTCGTCCGCGGGCTGGATGACGACACCGACCTTCAAGTTCTCTGGCGCGAAAGCTGGATCCAGCGAGACGGCGACGAAGGAACGGGTCACCCCGGCTTCACCCCGACTACCAGAGTGACGAACTTTGCCCGGTTTCCATCAGCAAGTGGAAGGAACCCCATCCGCGCCTCCAAACTCGCCTCTGCGAAGCCATGAACTACACCAACCTGCTTTCCATTGTCCGCGATGTCCACAACGCCGCCCTGCGCGGCACGGCCAAGGTTGTAAATCAGCTTCATGTCTTGAGGAACTGGACCGTCGGCCTGCTGATCGTCGAGTTTGAACAAAACGGGGAGGACCGCGCCGCTTATGGGGAAGGTGTCCTAAAGACGCTCAGTGCCGACCTTGCCTCAAAGGGCCTGATGGGCCTGGGACTTAGCAACCTCAAGAACTGCCGCACCTTCTACCGCCTCTATCCGCAGATTGGCCAGACGGCATCTGGCCAATTTGGTGACATCCTCGCCGAGCTGGGTAAAAGCCAGACGCCGTCTGGCCTTTTGGCTGCCCACAGTCCTGAACGCCCCGCCTCGTCACTTGCCACCCTCTCGAGTGGCAACGAACCGCCTGCCCTGCCCGCCGAAGTTCTGCTCCGCTTGTCTTGGTCGCAGTTCGTCGAGTTCATCCGCCTCGACGATCCCTGGAAACGCCTCTTTTACGAAAATGAATGCCTGAAGGGCGGATGGACCGTCAGCGAACTTCAGCGACAAATCGGCTCCCTTCTCTACGAGCGCACTGGGCTCTCCACTGACAAGCAAGCCGTCCTCGCCCATGCTCAACAGCAAGCCGCTGAATCACCCTGCACCATCGCCGAGATCATCCGTGATCCCTACGTCCTCGAATTCACCGGATTGGCGGAAAAACCACGCTATCTGGAGAAAGACCTCGAATCCGCTCTCCTCGATCACCTTCAGTCGTTCCTCCTCGAACTCGGCACCGGTTTCTGTTTCGAGGCCCGCCAGCGCCGCGTCACCATCGGCAACGAACACGACTACATCGACCTCGTTTTCTACCATCGCATCCTGCGCTGCCATCTACTCATCGACCTAAAAACGCGAGCCTTCCAGCACGGCGACGCGGGCCAGATGAATTTTTACCTCAACTTCTGGAAGGCCGAGATGATGGCCGATGGCGACCAGCCTCCCGTCGGCCTGATCCTCTGCACGGATAGAAAGCAGGCCCGTGTGAACTACGCCACCGCAGGCATGGACCAGCTGCTCTTCGTCTCCCGCTATCTCATCCTGCTGCCCTCCCCGGAGGCGCTCCAGCAGCTCATCGAAAGAGACACCGCGCTCTGGCAGCAAAACCAACCGACAGCCGAATGACCGCCATGCTCGACCATCTCGAACTTCACCGCTGCCGCCACGGCATCCTTGGCCACTACCTCAAGGCCATCGGTTTGCTTCGCGTGCTGGCAAGGTGCGTGGATGAATCCCCCTTCAAGCTAACTTATCAGACTGAAGCGGGACGCTCCGAATATTTCGCCGCTCTAGCAGATGCCGACCGCCAGAATTGGCAACCGCTCACCCCATTTGGAAATTCCGCTTCGGCTCCTAAATCCAGATGGCCTTTGCCCACAATTGTCCCACCCTATGCGCAACCCTGATGCCCGCCCCATGACCTACCGCGAGTTCTTCCAAACCGCGCGCGGCGACGACCAGCTTCCGTTCGCCTACCAATGCCGCCTGGCCGGCGGTGACGAGGCTGATCCAGCGGGACAGTTCGACCACGGAACGCCGTGCCGCTCCCAGCTCATCTCCATCCCCACCGGCCTCGGCAAGACCGCCGCCGTCGTCCTGGCCTGGCTCTGGAATCGGGTCCATCTGCCAGCTCATAACTCTCAACTTGTAACTGATAACTCAACACAGTGGCCCCGCCGCCTTGTCTATTGCCTGCCGATGCGGACGCTGGTGGAGCAGACGGCGAAGGAAGTCGAAAAATGGCTCCGCAACCTCCGCCAAGCCGCGGTTGAAGGTCGTCTTGAACTCTCCGATGAGGCATTCCAGGACCTCCTCTGGCTCGCCGGACTGGACGGCCTTACCGATTCTCAAATCTCGAATCTGCCATCTGCCATCAGGGCTGCGGCGACCAAACCGCACTCGCCCGTGATCCTCATGGGTGGCGAAGATCCCGACCGCGAGTGGGACATCTACCCCGAGCGTCCGGCCATTCTCATCGGCACCCAAGACATGCTATTGAGCCGGGCCCTCAACCGCGGCTACGGAATGAGCCGCTACCGCTGGCCGATGCATTTCGGCCTGCTGAACAGTGACTGCCTCTGGGTAGTGGATGAGACGCAGTTGATGGGTGTGGGCGTGGAAACCAGCGCACAGCTCGATGGCTTCCGCGGCGATGAGAAAATGCCAACCGTTGGCACATGTGCGACTTGGTGGATGAGCGCTACCCTGGAGGACTCGCGGCTAGCGACTGTAGATCATCCGATCCCGCCGAACGGTTGGCCGCGTTTGGAACTCAGCGCGGAAGAAAGGGAGACGCCCGGGAGCAAGCCCAAGGCACTGTTTGAAGCGAAGAAGACGATTTCCCAATGCGAACTCTCCCTCTCGCCAGCAACCAAAGCTGACTACGCCAAGAAGCTCGCGGCGCTCATCGCCGAAAGGCATCGCGCCTTGCTCGAGAAACCGCACGACCAAGCGACGCTGACGCTGGTCGTCGTGAACCGCGTTGGACGAGCACAGGAAATCTTCAAAGCGCTAACAACTCCGGAAAAGAAATCCAAGCAACCGCTCTGGGATCCCGCTCGGGTAGCTCTCATCCACTCCCGATTTCGCCGAAAGGACCGCGAGAAACACGAGGAACTGCTCTTTGGTGACGGCGACCGAATCGTCATCGCGACACAAGCTGTCGAGGCCGGTGTGGATGTGTCCGCGCGGTTACTGATCACCGAACTCGCGCCGTGGTCTTCCCTCGTCCAACGCTTCGGCCGATGCAACCGGCGCGCCGAGTTTTCTGACGCCGAAGTCTTATGGGTGGACATTGAATCAGACCCGAAGGGCGACCTGTTGCTGCCCTACACCAAGTCCGAACTCGACCGAGCCCGCACTGCGATTTCCGGCCTCACCGATGCCAGTCCGCGCTCGCTCAGCGGCATCAAGCTGGCGGAAGCGCCGATCATCCGCCCCATCATCCGCTGCCGCGATCTGGTGGATTTGTTCGACACCACCCCGGACATCTGCGGCCAGGATCTCGACATCTCCCGCTACATTCGCGACGGCGAGGACAGCGACCTGCAGTTCTTCTGGCGCGATGTCGAAGGCGACTCACCGAGCCGGGAAGAGCCCCCGCCGCGGCGCCATGAGCTTTGCCGCGTTTCCATCGGGGAAGCCGCAAAGTTCCTGGGCAAAAAGCCCCGAGCCTGGCGGTGGAACCCGCTCGACGAACAATGGGAACCCGTCAGCTATGCCCGCCCCGGAAGCATTTGTCTCGTAGCCGCTGACGCTGGCGGTTACAGCGATGCTCTCGGCTGGACCGGCGACCCGAAGGACGAGCCCATGCCGTGTCCGGAACCTGACGGCGGCCTTGAATACTACGCTGGAGACCGCCTTTCCCTGACCCGCGAATGGCAAACCATCGCCGCGCATACCGCACAGGTCGTCGACGAGTTAGCCTCGATCATCGCGACGATCGAAGTCTCGATTGACGACATCGCTGCGCTCAAAGCCGCCGCCCTTTGGCACGACATCGGGAAGGCGCATCCAGAATTTCAAAAGATGCTGCGCGACGGCCCGCATCAGCCCGACGATTCCTCCGCTCTATTTGCCAAGTCAAAGAACCCGCCGCGTCGATCCAACGCCTC
>DLVS01000088.1 GCA_003445095.1 Verrucomicrobiales bacterium | reverse complement strand
GGCCAGCCGCGGCAGAAATGAGGTCCGTCAGGGCGATGGGCTTGCCTGACTCCTCCGCGTTGAGCTTGAAAGTGAAGTCAACACCTTCAGGAGATTCGCGAAACTCAATCGAGGCACCGAGGTCAGCGGAACCATTAAGTCGAAAGGCACCCGACACGCAGACAGTTATCAATTGGCCACCGCCTCCAATCGTTAGGGCGACGTTCTCAATCGGGGGTGCGCCGTCAAAAGGGAGCCAACTGGCGGCCGTCTCGATGTTCGTCGTCGAACGGGCGCCCCACTCCGACGGCTGGAGAAGCACCCGGACAGCATTGGTCTGTCCGCTCAAGGCGGTTCCCAATTGGGACTTCACGGCGTCCAACAGGGAATGGCGGCCCGCCAGCGGAAACCAGTCGCCGAGTTTAGGGAGTGTCGCGACTTCCTTGGACGAGCTCGCGACCCAGCAGGGCGCGCCTTCAGAATCCGTGATCAGTGCGCCGGTCATCGAGATCGAGCCGCGCCAGATCTTTCCCTTCACTTCGCTCGCCTGAACTTCGCCCCCAGTCGCAACTTCGAGTGAGAGGCCGACGTCGGTCCAGTCGATCCAATCAAGGCCGGCCTGGGTCAAAGGACCGGTCGGGCCAGTGACGCCGAGGCGCAACGCTTGATCGTTCGGAAACGAGATTTGAACAGGTAATCGGGCCCACCCCAAGAGATCGGCGTCGCCACGGATGCCCGGCGGTCTCTGCTCAACCGGGAGCGACTGTGCCCGGTTGAGAACGAGAGGTCCGTCGTCGCTCAACGCGGCTGCCAGCGTTATCGCGATTGGAGCAGGAAGAAGCGCATCCGTGAGCCGTACTTCCGGGCCCTCGGACGAAGTAGCATTTGTTAGAGAATTTTTTAGGAGTACCGACGATTCGGTGGTGGTCATTGGGGTGGAGATGAGAAGGGTTCGCCTGAGCGACGATAAGGCGTGCAAGAGGGATCACGTCGCGGTAAGGGCTAGAAGGCGTCCGGACAAGTCTGAGAAGCCATATCTCAGAACGGACATGTGGGTGGGGAAGGATCAAAAATCGTGGCAACGGCTTAGTTCAGGACGCAAGCGCAAATGGCAAATGGAATAACAACCATGAGCGGAGGCGGTGCCCCTCCGTTCGTGGCAGCTCGCTTCGTTCAATCATGGAGGACACGCTGACGTCGCTTCGCGGACCAAGATCAGTCCTCCGCGCGAGGCTTGGTGGCCCATGCGGATTGGGTCTCCCATCGCTGGGCGGCTACCGCCATGAGCTCACCAACCGTAACCTGGGTGGCGAGTTGACGGAGCAGATCTGAACCGCGTTCCTGGCCCGCCGGACCACTTGCGGCGAGACGTCGGACCAGTTGCCGGGCATGCCGGACCGCCACCGCTTCCTCTTCGGAGTGGGCCGAAACATTGAGCGTCGTCAGGACATGGAGGCGTTGAGCCTCAGTCAACGCATCGAGAGCCTCTCGAAACACAGTCGCTCGCGCAGCGCTATCAAAACCTGGAGGGCCAAATACCTCCGCTAACATTTCGAAAACCGAAACAGACCGCGGCTCAGGTCCTTGCAGTTGGGGACCCGCTGGTAGCGCGGGTGGGGACGCCGAGCTCAGAGCTCCGTGGGCTGAAGGAGTCACCACCCGAAACTCCAGAGTGATTCGATGCAATTCGGGCACCGGTTCCGTCGCGACAACCAGGCACCCAGGCTCTGCTCCGACGATTTCAGGCGGCTCGAAGCACACACCAAGGGAAAACGAAACGCGATCGGCGACCAATAAGGCGCCTCCCGGAAGCGGGGCCTCAGTTGCCAGCGCTGCAAGAACGTCTCGCCGAAGCGCCCGAACTGCCTGCTCAACGGACATCATGGAGACAGCGTAACCACGCAACCCGCCTGAGGCAGGAGATTCTTGTACGCGAAGAACAATCTCTCGGTTGCTTCGCGTCGAAAAATGAGGCACGACCGAGGCTCTGGACATCGGTCGCTTCCGGAGCATCGAGCCGGAGGTGCTGGACATACTCGATGAACCCTCGACCCGGTGAAGTTTGAGAAGAACCCGACTCCCCTGCACTCGCTAGTGGTTAAAAATCAGTCAAAATCGCGCGCAGCGTAAAGCGAGCAGTCGGCCCGGCAATTTGGCCCAATCTAAGTCGCATGTCCCGACTCAATATGCTGTGCGGTCCTCAAAGTCCGAGAAGCAAGCCAGCGCAACGCGCAAACCCTCGTTCCTCGTCGTCGTCACTGTGCTACTGTGCTACGCGCGTATCAGTTGCGCGTCGACCGTCCAACTTGATTTCGACTACACTCGGATTTCCCGTTGCCTGCGATAGAAGCATTATTCCTCCGCCAACCGCTGAACCGTTTCTCTACTGGTTGTAAAATTGTCTCAGAGGTCTCGCGTCTCCAAACGTCTCTACCAGCCATTCGGCGGATTCCGATCTCAACCTCCGGCGGGCGCGCACCTGGCCAAACGAATCGTTAACCTTCCGGATGTACCGTACGGCTTCGTGTATTGACCGATTAACGCTGCCACTCTTGGAGCGACTTGAACGATCACGAATCCGTGAGGTGATGAAGGCATGTGGTGTCCGCCCACAAACGCGGTCGACGTCCCCTGGCGCGGGTAGCGTGACACGACCGGAACGAAACGGCGTCAGCAGAGCAATAGGCTCCCGCACCAGCATTTGGTCCCAAACCTCCCCAAACTCTCCCGTTACCGAACCATGATGTGGCACCTTGAAAACGGAGGCTTGGCCACAAGGACGCTCAGCGGACTCAACAATTAGTCGCCACCCGCCCAGTGTATTCCCTCGTTCTTCCATGTCCGCTCCAAGCAAACAAGAGACGTCGGCGATTCTCATCCACAGCACCACCGAGATCTGATTCGGCCGATTCGCGACCGGTTGAGTGAGTGTTCCTGCTTGCGGGAACAATGCTTTGATCGCCTCCAAAGATTTTGCTACCGCGGCATCCGATGGGGACAATGAATATATTTCTGCAGAAGAGTCCCTACCGTGGCCGTTCGAATGCGGGCGGTACCAAAGACGTTTGTTAGCAACGGCGAAGCGTATTGCGGAGTCACGGCAGCCGCCCTTGATGGATGAAGCTCTCTGAGTGACTGATTCCATCGCGCCCGTCAATTCGACGAGGGGAGAACTGTTTCCCTCCTGCTGCTTCCAAAGTTCCGTCAGCGCGATAAACTCACGGTCGAAAAACACTCCAGGGCATATGAATTTGGCCCCGGCACATTCCTTCATTGTCTGCGCAAGTCCTCGCACATGGTCATTGTGCCAGTGAGTCGCGAAGACCTGTCTGACAACCATTGCCGGGTCAAGGCCGAGCCCTTTGATGTACCCAATACCGATTGGGACTCTGGTCTCAGGATCAATACAAGAGTCAATAATCACCCAGTCTCCCCAGCCCAGGTGGGCCACTATGCACTCCCCGAAACCAAGACCAAAGATCGAAACTTCCAGTT
Source organism: Verrucomicrobiales bacterium (assembly GCA_003445095.1). Classification (GTDB taxonomy): domain Bacteria; phylum Verrucomicrobiota; class Verrucomicrobiia; order Limisphaerales; family UBA9464; genus UBA9464. Next base: position 1,923 of record DLVS01000088.1, on the reverse strand, counting down.
CGTCAGGGTCAGGCGGGTGTGTTGGCTTGCTCCAGATCAAGGAAGGAAAGGAATGTATCTGCCGCCTTCTTGGCTTGTTCGACGGCGGCGGGAGACCACGACGGCAAGCGCTTGAATCGGATCACTGACGACCGGGAAATTTGCCCATGGACCTTACGTTCGTAGCCAATGACCCAATAAAACATCGCCCCGGGATGCACTAACTCCCGATCACCGGGCATCACCTCTGCAAGCAGAATCTCCGCCTCTTCTTCCGGTCCGGATCCGGACCTATCGAACAATTGAGCCACGAACGAGTCACTCGAGACTGAAGAAACAACACCCTCGAATTTTTGAAGCACCTCAAAGCTTTCGCCATTAAGCGGGGCTTCCGGCAAGCGAACCATCCTGGGCCCAAGCACCGACTTTCGGCTTTGGCTAAAGCCATTCGAGCGCGGTGCATCCGAGCCCTGGACTCCCAGCCGCGTGGAAGGAGCCCGAGGGTGAAGAATTCCGCCAAATCCCCGAATTCTCTGTGTTAGGTGCGACAAGTCTTCCAGGTCGCCCGACTGCGTTAGGTCTCGCACGAACTGACGACTGATAGACAAAGTTGCCCTGTCGGCGTGCATCGAATCCGTTGGTATGTCGCTATCGAGGCTCACGTGGCTGTACAATTGTTTGTGCGATTCTCAGCGAACGATCTAATGAAATTTGCCATGCAGTTACCAGGATTTCCATCATTCGTTCACACTCACGGCCCTTGCCTTCCACGTCGTTATCGTAGTGATCGTTGATGTCGAAAAGTACGCCAAATCCAGGCCGAAACATTTGGGATGGTTCAACAGTCACGTTGAGGTTCCCACGAAACTGGTCCGGCCTCTGGCCAAGTATCTGAAGTTTTCTCATTCCAGGTTTTTTCAGGACTGTCTCCCACTCCTCCTTGGGCGCAAGGCGGTGGCCAAGATTGTGCCATGTGGTTTCGTCAGGACTTCGAAAATGGGCAGCCCGGTTGACGCCCATGAATTTGACTGGCGTGTGCCGAAGTAAGCCAAAGGTTCCCGTCACGAAGTCTCTGAGTGCATCCACATACTGCATCTGCGTCGTCTGCACTGCGAACCGCTCGGATACAACCTCGAGCGCTAACCATCCGATGGAGAAAACGCTCAAATCCGGGGACACAATCTTTACGGAAGCCCGATCTGCCTCTTCTTGCTGAATTAGCTTTTGGTGTGCAAACCAGGCCGGATGAAAGATGGCAGGATTGAAATCGCCGACCAGCACGACGGTCACCGATTCAATTTCGGGCTTCAGATCATCCACAACCAAACCATCGCAGTATCGGCGAAATCGTGCGAGCCGAAATTCCCCACGAGTATCAGACTGTCTTGGGCTGTCTCGTGCCAGCTAGAACCTCTTCAGGCGATGCTGGGGGCCAGGAGACCTACCATCGGATCGTCAGGCACAACACAGTCTGCTCGCGAATTTTCCTCAACTGGACTTCCTCGCCGCGTTCATGAACCCCGCCCCGACGGGGACTGCGCAGTGCGCCATCCTTACCACGCTCCGTTTTCTCTTGTCCGATCGGTCGTTTGGCGGGTGCCTTGGGGAAAACGGCGATGACCTGTTTGGACAATCAACTTTTGGAGCGCTTCGCCCGCGACAATGCCGAAGACGCGTTTCGCCAATTGGTACGACGCCATGTCGATCTCGTTTACTCCACCGCCTTGCGTTCGTTGGCCGGCGACCGAGCGCTGGCGGAAGATGTCACTCAAGCGGTTTTCGCGGATCTCGCTCGCAAGGCCTCGGAACTGTCACGGCGTACGACCGTTTTGTCGGGTTGGCTGTATCAAGCCACTCGGTTTGAGGCGGCCAAGGTGGTCCGTTCCGAACAACGCCGTCGAGCCCGTGAAACTGCTGCCTGGAAGAGGGTGTTACGAAAGTTTC
>DLVS01000628.1 GCA_003445095.1 Verrucomicrobiales bacterium | reverse complement strand
ACGCCGCGGGCTTGCGGTCGCGAACCGGAGCTACCTCGATGGCCCTAGCGGACCTGGATGGTGATGGCGACTTGGATTTATACGTTTGTAACTTCAGGCCAACGACCATTCTCGACCAACCCGGCGCCAAGTTCACCGTTCGCAATCTTAATGGCCGTCCGGTGGTTATCGGTGTGAATGGGCGCCCAGTTACGGAACCCGATTTGGCTGATCGTTTCGAAGTTAGTCCGGGAGGAACTGTGCTGGAGTATGGCGAGGCCGACGTGCTTTGGATCAATGATGGCGCGGGTCGCTTTACGGCCGCGAATTGGACCGACGGAACATTTCTGGACGAGGACGGACGCGCCCTGACAGCACCATTTCGCGATTGGGGCCTCGCCGCGCACTTGGCGGACGTCAACAACGACGGACGCCCCGATTTGTACGTTTGCAACGATCTGCATACTCCTGACCGATTCTGGCTGAATGTTTCGACCAATGGCCGAGCCCAGCTTCAAGCGATTTCGCGAACCGCGTTGCGCAACAACAGCACTTTTTCGATGGGGGTAGACTTCGGCGACCTCAATCGAGATGGGTTTGTCGATCTGTTTACGGTGGACATGCTGGCGCGGGATCGGGCGGCGCGGGCGCGGCAATTGGCAGGATTGTCTCCGCACTTTTGGTTGCCGGGTCAATTCGAGGACCGCGAACAAGTGCTCCGAAACGCGCTGCAACTCAACCGAGGCGACACCACTTTCGCCGAGACTGGAATTTACAGTGGAGTGGAAGCGAGCGACTGGTCATGGGGACCGATCTTTCTCGACGTGGATCTCGATGGTTTTGAAGACATCCTGATTACGAATGGGCAGCTCCGCGATTTTCAAGACAGCGACAGCGCCGAGCGAATTGCCGCCGCTCAGAGAGGCGGACGTGTCTTGTCGACCGAAGACGTTGCTCGGTTAACCCTTGAGGTGCCCAAGTTCGATACGCCGAACGCCCTATTCCGAAATCTCACTCGGGAGCGATTCCAGGCGACTTCGTCGGTCCCGGTGGTGCCGGTCTTCGCAGATTACTCGACGAACTGGGGATTCGCGACTTTTGGAATCTCACAAGGTGCCGCGCTGGCCGATCTTGATGGTGACGGTGACCTCGATGTGGTGATGAACAACTTGAACGACGCGCCGGGAATATTTCGCAACGACGGCGTTGCGCCACGCGTCGCCGTACGACTGCACGGGGCGGGTCGAAACACTCGCGGCGTCGGCGCAAAGCTGACCTTGCGGACGGCGCAAGGAGGACACGGGTTTCCGATCGAACAAGGTCAGCATGTGATTGCGGGCAGCCGGTATCTCAGTGGCGATGAGGGACTGCGAGTCTTTGCCACCGGCGAGGCCACCAACGTGGCGGTCGAAGTTCGCTGGCCTTCAGGACGCGTCAGCCTGGCGACCAACATCGGGCCAAACAGCGTGCTAGAGGTGCGCGAAGCAGCTGCCAGTCCACTTTCACGTCCAGCAACTTCTACCCCGCTCGCCCGCCTCCGATTCGTTAACGTCTCGGAGCGCTTAAACCACAGGCATACCGAAGAAGCCTTCGATGAGCTCAGTCGCCAGCCATTGCTGCCGAACAAGCTCAGTCAATTGGGACCCGGCGCCGCCTGGGCGGACTTCGATGGAGATGGCCGCGACGACTTGATTGTTGGTTCAGGCCGGTCGGGATCGCTGGCAATATGGGACAATGACGGTCGCGGTAACTTCCGTCGTCGGGACGAGCCGTTGTTGAACCGTCCTGTCGCCCGCGACTTGACGACGATTCTCCCCGTCGGTGCGACCCTGCTGGTCGGCTCCAGCAACTGGGAAGACGGGCAAACGAATGGCGGGGCTCTCCGGGTCTATGATCTAACTCAGCAACGGAGTGGCGAGGCCATCCTCGGGGTGAGCTTCAGCGTTGGGCCCCTCGCCGCGGCCGATCTCGATGGCGACGGCGAACTGGAGATTTTTGTCGGAGGCCGTGCGCAACCCGGGCGTTGGCCTGAGCCGGCGCCCTCGTTCCTGTTGAACAACACGTCGGGACGTCTGACCGTCGTGAAACGATTTGACGGGCTGGGTCGCATCAGTGGTGCCTGTTTTACCGACTTCGACGGCGACGGAGATCCCGATCTCGCTCTGGCTGGCGAATGGGGACCGATTCGGCTGATGCGGAATGATGCTGGCAACTTGGTAGAGTTCGATCCGCCGGTTTCCCTCCCGAGCGAACAGATCCCTTTGAGCCGCTTATCGGGATTGTGGAATAGCATCACTTCCGGTGATTTCGACGGCGATGGCCGGTTGGATTTGGTGGCGGGGAATTGGGGGTTGAACTCTCGGCTCACCGGAGAACTCCCCCCCAATCAGCGGCCATCAATTGCGACTAGCCTGCCGCCAACCACACTTCGCCGAATTTACTACGGCGAGGTGTCGGGAACGGGCGGCCTGGACATTATTGAGAGCTTGCCAGAAGACGGCACTGAGTGGCCAGGAAAAGAGTTGATGGTTTGGTCGATGGCGTTCCCATGGATGCGGCCGGAAGTGCCCACTTACGCGGCGTTTTCGCGATCCACCCTGGCACAAGTATTTGGAAAGCGGCTGGAATCGCTCCGCACGATCGGAGTCAATTGGCTTGCGAGCACCGTTTTTCTCAATCGCGGCGGCTCCTACGAAGCGCGACCCCTTCCCGATTTTGCCCAACTATCGCCCGTGTTCGGCCTTGCGGTTACGGACGCAGATGGCAACGGAACAGAGGATGTGTTCCTTGCTCAAAATTGGTTTGCTGCCGATCCGCTTACTTCGCGAAGCGATGCGGGACGCGGTTTGTGGTTGTTGGGAAATGGCCGCGGCGAATTCAGCGTAGAACTACTCAGCGGAGTGGCTGCATACGGAGAGCAACGCGCCGCCGCCGTCGCGGATTTCGACGCCGATGGTCGATCTGACCTGGTGGTGACCCAGAATGGGACCGCGACCCAACTTTACCGCAATGTCGGTGCGAAACCCGGATTGCGGGTACGACTCCAAGGGCCGGCGGGGAATCCAGCGGCAATAGGCGCCTGCGTGCGGATCGTCGGCAGCGGCCTTCCAGGTCCTTGGCGTGAATTACATCTGGGGAGTGGATATTGGAGCACCGACAGCGCAACGGTCGTTCTGGCGTGGCGTAACCCCCGATCAGAATCAGATTTTCTGGAGGTTCGTTGGCCGGGCGGCAAACTGACACGGACGGCATTGACTGCCGAGGTGACCGAAGTTGCGGTAAGGCCGGACGGGACGCTGTCACCACGAGCGAACCCCAAATGACGCTCCCGAGGCTGTGACCAGCGACCATCGTACCTGCTTTAGATTGCGCCGGTACTGGTTGCTCCCGGTCCTTCTTTTTGGTTCGATCAGTCGCAGCAGCCCATTTCACCATGAAAGAGCACCTCCTCAACCCACCCGCGAAAGCGTCAATTAACCGCCGCCAATTCCTCGGACGCTCCAGCGTCGTTGCGGCAACCGGGCTCGTCGGACTCAGTCTCGGCGCTAGCCTGACCTTTGCCGACGCGTTAACCAAAGCGCAGCGCGATTCGATGACACCCGACGACATCATCGCCATGATGAAGCGGGGTAACGAACGTTTCCGGTCGGGAGCCCGGGCGGATCGAAACTTCCTGCGAGAACAGCAAGCGAGCGCGGCAGGGCAATTTCCGGCGGCAGCCATTCTGAGTTGCATTGATTCTCGGGCGCCGGCCGAAATCGTCATGGATCTCGGGATTGGCGACGTCTTCAACTCGCGCGTGGCTGGGAACATTTCGAACGACGACATTCTGGGCAGTTTGGAATTCGCCTGCGCTGTGGCCGGGGCCAAAGTGGCCTTGGTGATGGGGCACACTGCGTGCGGCGCCATCAAGGGCGCCATCGACAACGTTCACCTGGGGAATCTGACCGGCCTGCTCGCGAAGATTCGTCCCGCAGTCGCGGCGACCCAGTTCACGGGCGAACGCACCGCGAAGAACTACGCCTTTGTGGATGCCGTCGCGCGCAAGAATGTGGAGCTGACCCTCGCCGAAATTCGCGCCAAAAGCTCAGTTCTTCGCGACGTGGAAGCGAAAGGGAAACTGAAGCTGGTCGGCGCCATGTACGATTTGGAAACCGCCGTCGTGGATTTCTTCGGCTAAGCGCGTTCCCAATTCTCGAGCGTTTGGGCTGACCGTTTACCCTAGATCCAAGTTCGGAACTACGGAGCCAATGGCCGCCCGCCAGCGTTTGGATCGACCGGACATTGGCCTAGGTAGGTTGAGCCGCATGGTCGGCCGGCTGGAGGAGCGGCGTGACACTTCGCGAAAACCCGCCCGGCCAAACGCGGATGCAGTGGTGCAAGAACGGGGCAGCCGTTTGGCTTGCTACCTCGAAGATTCCCGCCCGCAGCGGCGAGCGAATCCGGCCGCCGCCTTCAATAGCTCCGTCGTAATGCCGCGACCGCGGTGACTCCGGGCAACGACGAAACAAGTCACTGACCGGACCGTTGGAACTAAGCAAGTCTGAGCCTCGTGACCCCGTCTCCAGCGGTTCATGGTAGGCCACCTCACTACCAGGTGCCCGCAACGACAAGCCCACGTTACGGTAATGCCCAGACACCCACCGTCGGAAAGATGCATCCGCCCCCAATCCGATCGGAGTCGCCGGCGCAGCAACATTCAACAGTCGAGACCTCGTCCTTTTCCTTGGCCTCCGCCCGGTCACCGTCGCTAACCTAGCCCATCGCCCAGTCACCCGATTCGGGAACTGAAAACTTGAAACAGAAGACATCATATTTCGATGACCACCGTCACCTCGCTGAAAACTGTCAAAGGCAACACTGCGACCAAAGTCGCGGCTGAAATTTCCCGCACCGGAGGATTGCTGCGCCTCGCTCCGGCCTGGGTACCACGCTCTTTCCTCCAACCCGGCCTGCGCATCAAGCTCCACCCCGATGATACTTACGCTTACGGCCTGAATCGCGGCGGCATCGATGAACGTTGGTTTGCTTCCACTACCGAGGCCGCCAATGAGGGACGCGTCCCCGATGAAGGACTCAGCTACTGCGTGGTCGGGAACGAGCGATTCACCTTGCGCAAAGCGGTCGAAGACTGTGGCGCCGATCTGATCGGGAAAGCGATTTGGCGCAAGTACGGCAAGTGGCCGGTGTACTCGAAGTTCTTCGATAACATGGGTCCCATTCCCCATCACATGCATCAGTCGGCCAAGCAGGCCAAGCTCGTTGGACAAGAAGGCAAACCCGA
>DLVS01000533.1 GCA_003445095.1 Verrucomicrobiales bacterium | reverse complement strand
CCTCTGCAGGGCAAACTGCGCGCCGCGCTGACGCCGGACAAGGCGGCGCGCCGATGAGCACGCCGCCGCTGGTCTTCATCACCGGTGCCTCCAGCGGCATCGGCCAGGCGCTGGCAGCGCGTTACGTGGATCGACCTTTCATTCCTGAACCATTGCGCGGCGCCACCCACTACCTCCTCGACTCCGAAGCCGGTTACCAAAAGCTGAAGGATTTTCTCACTGGACGGAGTGGCGTCGTCCCGCGGCCATTGGGTCGTCTGGAGGTCCAACCGCGGGGGACTGGTGTGCCGCTGACGTTTCCTCCCGCGTCGGCGTCTCACGCGGGTTCTCAGCCCGTAGCGCAGGCAGCAACCGCAGCTCAGCCCAATCCGAACGCCCAAGCAGTGTTTGCCCAAGTGGTCCGCCGGGTGCGGCGTGCGCTCAGTCAAGCGCCTGGATTATGCACTTCTTTAAGAGAGGAGTTGCTCCGTTCAACTCCCGGCCAGGCCGAGGCGGGAACCGACATCATCGACCTCCTGTTCACCGCTGAATTGAACGATGTCTTTCGGGCGATCTACGTCTGGCTGGAAGCAAACCCCTCGGTCGCGAACGTTGAACAAGTCCGTGAGTTGCTCAATGGCTTGGCGGCCCGCGGCGCGAATGCCGCGTGGGTGCAAACGGTTCGGGAGGCTCTGCCGAAGCACGGGAACGCGCTGCAAGGAGGTCATGTTCTGGTGCCAGCCGTCACGGATTTGCCAATGGCTGAGCTGCTCAAATCGGCGATCCTCGACGCCCCGGCGTATTGGCAACGGACGGGTCCGGGCGGATTTCTCCGAAGCGAGGGCGGGTATGATGCGACCGGCGGTATTGAGCCGTTAGGGCCATCGCTGAGTGCTCGTCTCGCCGAGTTTCGGGCTCATTTGCTCGAAAAATTGGGAATTCAAGCCCGCGAACCCGATGCGCAGCGCAAATTGGAACAGCGCCTGATGGTCCGGTGGCAGCAGGGCAAACCATTGTACGCTTTGTTCGAGGCGGATGACGCGTTGCCGGCGGAGATCGCTCGTCACGGAAGCCTGCCCTGGCAGTTCCTGCTCGTCATGCAGCGCAGTCCCGCGGTCGAGGAAATCCTGAAGGAACCCTACGCCACCGCGACGTGGCTTCAGGATATTCTTGACCGGTTGGATCGCCAGGATCGAAACCCTTCGCGCTCGCCCGTATGACGCCCACGTTCAATCCCGATCTTTCCGCTGTCCTTCCTTTGCCAGCCGCAGAGTCTTGGCCGCCGGTGAAACATCAGTTCGACGCCCGGAGCGTCTGGGCCGTGCGCGCGGCGTTGGCCGCCCGGTGACCTTTGCTGGTCCGGGGCGAACCAGGCATCGGCAAGAGCCAACTCGCGCGGGCCGCCGCCTACGTTTTGAAGGTGCCTTTCCTATTCCAAGTCATCAACGCTGCCACTGAATGCGGCGACCTTCTGTTCACCTATGATGCGGTTTCGCGTTTGGCCCAGGCTCAGGTCCTCAGCGCGGCAGGCCAGACCGCGAATTGGGAGGAGCGTCTCGCCGACGAGCGCTTCGTCCGCCCGGGGGTGTTGTGGTGGGCCTTCGATTGGAACTCAGCCAAGGAACAGGCGGAGCGATTCTGCTGCCCGTGCCTGGAACCCGCCCATCCCGAAGACTGGTCGCCCGGTCAGGGATGCGTCGTCTTGATTGATGAGATTGATAAAGCGGATTCGGACGTGCCGAACAGCCTGCTCGAAAGCCTTGGTAACTCCGGATTCCAAGTGCCCCTCGCCGGCCGCGGTGTGGCACTGCCCGAAAAAGCGGTGAATCCGCTAGTCATCATCACCACCAACGAAGAACGAGAATTGCCCGCCGCATTTGTTCGTCGGTGTCTGGTCCTCCATCTGGGGCTGCCGGAGAAGGAAGACGAGCAGCAGGAGTTTCTCCTCAGCCGCGGCCGGGTGCAGTTTGGTAACGACGTCGGGAGTGATGAGGTCTATCGCCGCGTCGCGCGGCAGTTGCGAGAAGATCGGCAGGCGGCCCGCGAAAAAGGACAGGCGCTCCCCGGAGCCGCCGAATACCTCGATCTTCTCCGCGCGTTGGTGGAGTTGCATCCGGGCGACGAGAGCGCCCAGTTGGCGGCGCTCTCAGAAATCAGGGGCTTCGCGTTTCGGAAATACTCGGGAGAACCGTCGGCGTGAATCGGCGGTCGGTCATTCAGCGCGGCGACCTCTTGCGCTGCTTGCAGGGGACCTGCGGCGGCGAACGTCGCTTCGTTGCCGAACTTTGCGGGTTCGAAGGCGCCGAACCGCCCGAGCGGCTTCCGAGCGAGCCCGTGATTCCCACGATCCCATTCCTGCCTCCACGCATTGAGGTGGAGCCGCCTCGTCTCGCCACTACCGGCACAGTTCAGTTCCTGCGGGCCGTTCGATCTCAAGCCAAGGAACCGGAACCCCCCGCCGAAACGGCGGAGCGAACCTGGCTCGAACAGTTGCCGCCACTGACCCCGGAAGAACTGTCAGGGCGCAATGTTCCTCCGCCTCCCACGCCTCCCCTGCAATCTTGGGCTCGCACGTGGCCGTTTCTCCGCGACGCGCTGGGAGGCCGACGGGAGGGAACCCGGCTGGAGCCGCGGGCGGCCGTGCGAGACGCGGCGCGGATGCGGCCGTTCCATCGGCTTCCGCGGATAAAGCGACGTGTCTGGGCCAGACACGCGAGCGTTTTTCTCGATGGCCGCGAGTCGCTCGCGTGTTTCCGCGATGACATGCGTGCCCTCGTCGAGGAGATCAAACGGTGGCGAGGCGCCGAAGGGCTGTCGCTGTTTTGGCTGACCGACGGTTCGCCCGCAGGTCAAGCGCATCGTTTGCCCGCCCCCGAAACTGTGGCCGCGAAACCCGAGGCGGGCGGGCCTGTTCTGGCGCTCAGTGATCTCGGTTGCCTGGGCGGCGGGACGGCGCTCGGCCGAGTGTGGTCAGATCATGCCCATCGGTGGCGACGTCAGGGAATCCGGTGCAGCGCCTTGTTGCCTTGTCCTCGAGACCGTTGGTCCGCCGAAGTCGCGGCCGCTTGGGACTGCGCAGGATGGGATCGCGGGGAGCGACGCCGTCGGGGCGGCCAACCACCGCTCGCGCGAAAGGAAAATCCCGCTGATGCGAATCAGAAAGTGGAGCGTTTGCTGACGCTTCTGACTCCGGCCGCTCGTTGTGAACGGGGACTTCTTCGGTCCCTTCGATTGTTGCTCAACCAGGACGCCGACGTCGGGACCGAGTTCGATGTTTGGAACCATCCGGAATGTGTGAAC
>DLVS01000081.1 GCA_003445095.1 Verrucomicrobiales bacterium | reverse complement strand
TCACTACACGCGCGATGATCTTGGTCCAGGCTACTTTTTCCTCACGGAGGCGGGTTACACGGAGATACCACATGAATTTTTCGGGCTGGTTTCGGGCGCGGACTTCGGCGGGATTCAATTAGCGACCAATTTCGTCGGTTTCGACATCGGTCGATCGTCTAAGTATATCAACCTATACGCGCCTTGGGGCGCCAATCCCAATTACACGGGAGTCGCCGTAGGAGTCGACGATCGGGACAGTCGGGCGTTCGACTACGGCTTTAAGGATCCCTTGATCCGTTCTCCCGACGATTGGAATTTCCCTACCGGCACGAATAGTCAATTCCGGTTCGGCAGCATCGGGGAATTGGGACGAGTCCATCGTGGCACGCCGTGGCAGACGATTTACCTGAAATCTCCTCCCGCGCCTGAGTTGAATCCGGGGGAGCCTTCCCTGATGACCCGGTTATCTGGGGCGCCGCTAACGTGGGCGGGTTGGGCTGGGAATCGCCGGACGAATCCGACGAATGATTGGAAGCTGATGGATTTGTTTACTACGGCATACAATGACAACGCTGCCCGGGGTCAATTAGGTGTCAATCAGGCGGGTTATTCCGCCTGGTCAGCGCTCTTGTCATCCGTGCCGCTGTTACGGAATACGGTGAATGTAGACGACCCACAATTGGTGTTTTTGGAACCCAGCTCGCCCGAGGTATTGGAAGTGTTGACTGGGTATACGGACCGACAAGGACGCCTAGTGCCGGGGCTGATTGCCATGATGGGCGCGACCAATTCCAGCGGGGTTTTGATAAATCCGAATGGAGTTTTCCCGAATCTTGGCTCCATTTTGCAGGTGCCCACCCTTTCTGATCGCGCACCATTTATTCGGACCGACGTGAATTGGTCCGCGATTCGCAACGTGAGCGATGAAGTCTTGGAGCGTTTGCCGCAGCAGGTCCTTTCGCTGATGCGGGCGGACGAGCCGAGGTTCGTAATTTATGCTTATGGGCAAACTCTCAAACCGGCCCCAAACGCCGTGAATCTTCGCCCCGGCCCGCTCTACGGCATCACTACTAACTACGCCATCACGGGTGAGTACGTGACCAAGACGGTGCTCCGGCTGGATGGTGACCCGCGGCGTTTACAGCCGGTGATTGAGGATCAACGGGTCATCCTCTCGAATCCGTGATTTTATTGCTTTCCCATGCGTTTTTCCCGTCGCGACAAGCTAGCGTTGGTGGTTTTCGCAGTCGTCTTTGCCTTTCTCGGTTGGCGGGTCCATGACAGAGGACTATTGCGCTGGGGTGTCGATACCCAGAGTAACACGGCGACTCGCTTGGCGCAGCAACCGCTGCTGGTTACTTCCTTGCCGCCGGCCTCGGCCACCGCGGTAAAGGGCAGGCCCAAATGGGTGCCGCTCGCCGATCTTCCTCGCGGTCAGGAGCCATCTTTCAAGGACCGTGAGGTTACGAACCGCTTGCGTAATACGGCGGCCGCAGTGGCCGAGCTCCTGCGCCGCGATTCCGCGATTTTGTTGCGCAATGCGCTCATCGACACGGCGAGTGGCGAACCACTCGCAATCCCCGCCAAGCTCAGGTCGTCGCAACCCGCGGAGGCATATGTCATCCAGGCTCGCGGACCGATCACTCCCGCATTTCGTGAGCGGTTGAACCAGGCCGGCGCCACGGTGTTGTCCTATGTGCCGAACAACGCGCTCCTCGTTCAAGCGTCGGCCGACGTGGCGGATCAACTCGCGATGGCGCCGGAAACCGCCGGTATCATGCCGCTGGAGCCGTATTTCAAACTGACGCCGGGTTTGCTGGCTTTGGCACTGGCGGATGCGCCGCTGCCGGACGGCTTGCGCCTCATTCTCACGGTGCCTGAGGCACCGGCGACCGTTCCCGAACTCACGGCGCTCGGAGTGCGCGAAGTGTTTCGCGAGCGGGGACCATTTGGCACATTGCTCACTGTGGAAGCACCGGCGAACTCGCTCATCCCGTTGGCGGGATTGCCGTCAGTGCATCGAGTCGAGCCTAAGCGCGGCGTTCGATTTGCCAACGACATCACGGCGTTTTCACTTGGCTCGACGACTACTCCAGAAAATACCAATTCCTTTGAAGAGCTCGATGGCTCCGGCGTGCTGGTCAACGTCAACGATTCAGGTGTGGACGCGACCCAGCCCCAACTTGAGGGACGGGTATTCACCCTGCCCAGTGAGCCTCAGGTTCTCTTGGATCCTAACGGACACGGAACTCACGTAGCTGGGATTATCGCAAGTGACGGAACCGATTCCGATACGATCAATAATCCTCCCCCGCAAGGCTCAGTGACGAACGCCAACTTCAAGGGGAAGGCCCCGAAAGCTTCGCTCTATGTGCTGCCGGTGGACTTATTGTTTGGTCCTCCGTCCGGTGACTCGTTCCTGCAAGAGACGGCGGCGAATGCGCCCCAACGATTCAATTCGAGGGAAGATGTCCTCATTTCGAACAATTCGTGGGGCTACATTGGCTTGGATGAATTTGAGTACACGTCGCATTCGGCAAGTTATGACGCGGCCGTCCGCGATTCGTTGCCACGGACGCCAGGAGATCAACCGATCTTATATGTATTCAGCGCGGGTAACGCCGGCTTTGGAGGTAACAACGGCGGCGGCGGCGCGCCCGATACGATCTCTTCACCCGGTAACGCCAAGAACGTGGTGACCGTTGGGGCGTTGGAGAGTCGTCGCGATCTGACCAATGCGGTTGTTTTGGGCACCAACCAAGAGCCCGTCCAAATCGGTGCCATCGTCATCAAACCGGGATGGGAGACCAATCCGGGTCCCTACATTACCAACCGACTCCTGCTCCCATTCACGGATAGCGAGTCACAAGTGGCCTTTTACTCGAGTCGCGGCAATGTCGGCATCGGGATTGAAGGGCCGGTGGGGCGGTTCAAGCCCGATGTGGTGGCACCCGGGAGCTTCATCGCTTCTACGCGCTCCTTACAATGGGAGCCACCGCCCCTGCCTCCGCCGGATGATCCAAGTTTTCCGGGGGCGGTCCTCTTCGACGAGGCCAATGCCCAGCTACTGCCCTGGTACCGATATGAGTTGGGAACCAGTATGTCGGCGCCGGCGATTTCCGGACTCTTAGCCCAGTTGCAACAATACTTCGAACAGAAGGCGAATCAGTTTCCTTCGGCAGCAGCCTACAAAGGCTTGCTCATTAACTCTGCGCGCGAGACGAGCGAGAGCTACCTGCCCAACCAAGACCAAGTGATCAATTACGCGGGCTGGGGCAAACCGAATCTCCGCCGAGCGCTGGGGCGTGGGTTCAAAGGGAAACTACCCGATAACTCTGAAGTGGACGTCATCGGCTTGGACTCTTCCTCGGGAATCACCACCGGACAATCGCTGGATGTCTCCTTGAACATTACCTTGACCAATGCCCTGGACTACCCGCTGCGGTTGGTATTGGCCTGGACGGATCCTCCTGGAGATCCGCTGGTTGGACCGAAACTGGTGAATGACCTTGATCTCATTGTTTCCAACACAGTTACGGGGGAGATTTTTTGGGGTAACGATTTTGCCTTACAGACCCCCTATTCCCGGGCGCACAACACGAATGAAGTTAAAACCAACGGCTATCCTAACTTAGATCGGATCAACAACGTTGAGCGAATTGTGCTGCCGGCGCCGTTGAGCTCCAACTACGTCATCACCGTGGTCGGTTCTCGCGTCAATGTGAATAGCCGGCGTGACGCTCCGTCCGCCATCGTCCAAGACTTTGCCCTCTTGTTTTCCTCGGACATCGGTGAGACCAACACGGACTCCGTCGGTGTCTTGGATTTCCCCACGGACCTCAATCCAATTGCGCTGGCCTTCGAACGTCCACCGGTGTTGGTGATTACCAACGGATTTGCGCTTTTGAACCAGCGGGTTGGGGCCAATTCCCCGCTGTTGGGTGGGACGAATGGCCAGTTGAAGCAGTGGCAGTTCTACACTTTTACCAACAGCCCCATCGCGGTCACCAACTTGAACGTGCTCACGACCAACGGGACGCCCTTGGTTACTACGAACGGCAGCAATGTGGCCTTTATCACTTTCCCGTTTGGCAATCTGTCCCGAGGGCGAACGAACGGCCCTGATGTGGACTTGTACGTATCTCGCCTTCCGGGTCTGACCAATCTCAATCCCGCTGTGATTGCGTCGGCCCGAAAGTCGACCTCTCGGGGCGGCAATGAATTGGTTTATTTCACGGGAGAGGCGGTGAGCGACGACAACATCTTCTACGTGGGAGTGAAGTCCGAGGACCACCAAGCGGGCGAGTACGGATTCGTTGGGATTAGCACGGATCAGCCTTTAACCTTCACAGATGAAAACGGAAACTTGCGGCCATTAACCATTCCCTTGCTTCAGCCCATTCCCGACGGCTCGCCGGCAGACCCAGGGGTGGGTCTCTACCTCGCTGTCAGCATTGCCTCGGAGGAGATCCGCTCCGTGATCCCCAGCGTGACCCTGCGACATCAGAATTTTCCAGATCTGCTCGATCAATTGGCGTTTCGAGGGCGAAACGTCGTCTTGCAAAACCACACGCAACTCCTGGGGCAGGATCACGGGACTAATCTTACCGTTGTTTATGACGACACTGGAAGCGGGCTGCCGGGCGCCATTCCCTCCGACGGTCCAGGTTCCCTCATCGATTTCTTGGGGGAGTCGAGTCAAGGCGCTTGGTTTCTAAGTACCGTCGATAACGCGATGGGGAACGTGGGAAGCATCGATAACTTCAGCTTGTCGATCCTACCGAACGATTTGGGAGACGACTTTGTTTTACGGTGTGTTCGCGGCGGTTTTATTGGCCTTGAGGTTATTAACGTTCCCCCCGAGGCGAGTCGCTTAACCATTACGATCACGAACATCGATCCGGCCGTCCCCTTGGAGGTATTTATCAACCGTGATCGGCTTCCCGACATTCTGGATCCGGCGAACAATGACAAGTACGCCCAGATTCCCGCGAGCGGTGGCAGCGTTTCTTTAGGGATTCGGGATGTTCCTCCCTTAGAGGCGGGCCGATACTTTGTGGCGGTCTATAACCCGAATAGCGTCCTCGTGTGTTACCGAATTCGAGCGCGCTTGGAACGAAACCTTGATGAGAGTTTTACGAAGACATTTACTTCGGATCAGTTGGGGCCGATTCCGGATGCCGCTCGCCGATTTTCCACTATCCAAGTGGATGACCCGCGCCGAGTGACGGCGATGGATGTTGGGTTGAGGATCGACCATCCCCGAGTTTCGGACTTGGTGTTGCGCTTGGAAAATCCCCGCGGGTACAGCGCCGTATTGTTCGAGGACCGCGGGGAAACCGTCGGTACCAACCTCGGCACCACGGTCATCACCACGAATCTGACCTACCAACACGTTGCGTTGTCGTTCGATCCGGGAACCAGCCGTGCGGACCTGTACATCAATGGCGCCTTAGTAGCCGAGCGGCTGATGCCCCTCGGATTCATTCCCGCGACGAGCAATCAGTTCTATTTTGCGCAGGACCCCAGCGACTGGGAACTGAATCAAGGCATTAAGATCGACGACTTTGGCCTGTGGCGGCGGGCCTTGAGACCGGACCAAATCCGAGACATCTATCTACGGGGGTTGGACGGCGAGCCGAAACATCCGACTGATCGGAATGCTGGCTTGATGGCTCTATGGCCGTTCAACGGCAATGGGGCGGAAATCATTGGGAACAATAATGCGTCGCTGACGTGGCTTTGGCAGCCGGTGCCAGGCGCGTTTCCCAACGAACTGGCCGTGTATTTCCCGAGCCTCGCCTACGGCATCGTTACGAATAGGAATGTGTTGCCGATCGGGACGGGATTTACGATGGAAGGATGGATTTCCGTGCCGGCCCCGGCGACCAACGCGGTGGTAGCGGGGTGGTGGAACGAAGGTACTGCCGAGGCCGAGGCCCAATTCGGTCCGGCGCTCGTGACCGGCGGCGCAGCGGGAAATGGGTCAGTGACGGCGATCATGACTGACGTAGGCGGCCAGCGCATTGCCTTTTCGACTCCGGCCGGCGCCTTGTTTGTAGGGCGGCCGGTCACCAACACGCTATTTGCCACTTTCAGCGACAATACCAATCGTGCCAATGAGCTGATTAAGTTCGTCCCGCCTCCGTTTTCAGGACAGTTGGAAGAAGGCAAGGTTCTGTCGGTGGACGACTTTGAGCGGGTCGAAGCGCGCGCTTACGATCCAGGGACCACCTTCCAGGGCTGGGAAGTCTTTAGCAACCTGGTGGCGGTCATTGAAGATTCCGCTCTGGCGTACCAGGGGAGCAAGTTCCTGGCGTTGTCTAATGGCGTGGCCCGTCGGACGTTCAACGCCGCGGTCGGAGACCGGTATGCGATCAATTTTGCCGCGCGGTTGGCTCCGGGAGAGACGAACGTATTCACTCCGGTGGTGTTAGTCGATGGGGTGGCCGTTGCTCCTCCCTTGATCTTGAGTGAGTCGGATTGGAACACCAACTTCACGGTCGAAGTCCGGGCGACCAAACCCACAGTGGTGATCGAGTTTTCTGGCGTCGGGACGCCCGCGGGCTCCCCCGGCATGCTACTGGACGACGTCACCTACATTCAAACCAAGGGAACCGTTTCTTACTTTTCGGAAGAACCGACTCGTCCGTTGCTGGGCGCGGGTTTGGGCACCTGGTCGCTCGAACTCAACGACACACGGACGCCTTTTGTGGGCGACTTGTTGGCGTGGCAGCTCACCTTGACCTTTGCTCCCACGAGTGCCCCCGCCATTCGACTCACCAACGGTGTTCCCTTTATCACCAATGCCATCGGAGCCAGCCCTCAATACTTCTATATCGATATTCCATTGGAGGCTACCACCACGACGAACCTGTTACAGAGCGTGACCGGTGGGCCGCTTGCCCTGTGGTACAATCCTATTGGCATCCCTGGAGAAGGCGCGTTGCCCGAGGACTTTCCGTTAATCTTGCCGACGGTGGGTAATTTCGTCATGGCGAGGCCAATTAACACCAACGTTCCGCCGATACTCATCCCTGGGCAGAGATATTATTTGTCGGTCGTAAATCTCGATCCGGCCCAGTCGAACCTCTTCGCAATCGAGGTGGACTTGGGAATAAAGATTACGCCGTTAACGAACGCGGTGCCGGTCGCGGCAACCAACTTGAACACGGGAATGCTCGATTACTACTCATTCCAGGTTTCGACTAACGCACTGGGAGTGACGTTCGTGGTCACCAATCTCTCCGATAACGTGCAGTTGGTGGCCCGTAAAGGGCCGCAGTTGCCGACCCGCACTCAATTCGACTATGCCAGCACCAATCCTGGTGTCGTGCCGGAAGTTATTTTCATTGATCAGTCCAGTCAGCCGGTTCCTTTGTCCCCGGGGACTTGGTATCTGGGTGTCTATTCGGCGAGCACGAATCTGAGTCCGCCTATCCCGATTACCTATACGATTGAGGCGACGGAAGTGTTGGGTCTCGTGACCTCCCTCACCAACGGCGTTCCGTTCAACGGCACCATTACGAATTCAACCGGCATTGCCTATTTCTACCTCGACATTGACCAGGATCCATTGGTGGCCACGTTCGCCGTGAGCAATTTGACAGCCAATGCCAATCTATATTTGCGGCGTGGCCTGCCGCTCCCGTCCACGAACAGCTTCGATTTTGCCAGCACCAACGCGGGAAGTTCGGATGAGGAGATCATCGTGGCGCCGGGTAGCCAGCCGATCCCGTTAACGATGGGGCGCTGGTATCTGGCGGTCGTGGCCGTCGATCCATTGCCGGTGAACTTCACCGTATTTGCCTCGTACGTTCCCAACACGGTGACCATCATCCAGCTTGAGGATAGTGTTCCGTTTCCGTATTTCGACGCACCGCCGACGAATAGCCAGTTCTTCAGCTTCCATGTGAATCCGGGGGTCAACGCCGTGCTGTTTGAGATTTATGGACTCACTGGTGACGCGGATCTCCTGGCTTCGTACGCCATCCTTCCGCCGTACGCGTCAACTAACAATCTGTATTCGGCGCCGCGTACGGGAAACCTGAGTGAGCGGATCGCGCTGCGCTCGAATACCGTGACCAACCTCTCTGGGACTTGGTACTTGCAGGTGGCGGTCACCTCGACCAACGCGATCGACTTCACGGTTCGCGCCGCAACGCAACAAGACGGACTACTGCTGAGCGGCGAGCCGTTGGCGGCGACGTACATTCCCGGGGATCCGCCAACCCTTCAATTCGACGCCGTACCAGGTGAGGTTTATGCGACGGAATGCGCGTTTGATCTGTCAACGGATCCGATCTTGTGGATCACCGTAGATGTCGCGCCGGCCGCGGGGGAGACGGCCATAGTGACTCTTCCGCCGCTGGGTCCCACTGATACTCAGCGCTATTACCGTGTCACGCAGCTACCGCAATAGCTGCGAAAGAGGGCCTGTGAGCTGTTAATAGTCGAAATTAGGAAATATTGCGGCGCCCAACCGAGCCACTCGCTCAATCGCGGAAGTTGATAAAACTTAGGGCTACCGGCCAATCGTGGGCACGGACTGCGGCGATGACTGCTTGCAACTCATCACGACTCTTTCCCGTCACGCGAACTTCGTCCCCTTGGATGGCAGCGGTGACCTTGTGGCCTCCCTGTCGAATGAACTGGGAAATCTGCTTGGCGGTCGCTCCATCGATGCCTTGCTTGATTTTGATGGATTGGCGCGCATGCCCGAGCGGCGACAAGTCGGCTTCTCCCGGATCGACGTTCTTGAGACTGATGCCTCGCTTGGCCAATTTGCCGAGCAGTAATTCGGAGAGTTGTTGTATCTTAAAGGCATCGGCCGCGCGTAATTTGAATTCATTCTTCTCGAGGACGATCTCGGCGCCGCTGTCCTTGAAATCGAAACGCGTGGCCAATTCTTTCTTGGCCTGGCTGAAGGCGTTGTCGATTTCCATGGGGTTGACCTGGGAAACGATATCGAAACTCGGCATTCCGAAAGTCTACAAGCGGCTCTAGTATTTATGCAACTCACGGACGCCCGCGGTCAAAAAGCACGTGGCTAACAATAAAGGGTGTATTGCT
>DLVS01000148.1 GCA_003445095.1 Verrucomicrobiales bacterium | reverse complement strand
AGGAAAATCGAAGTGGCATAGGCGCCGTGCTCTCCGATCTCAGCGGGCGTGGGAGCTCGGCCAAACCCGGCGGTCAGGAGTTCCCGCATCGCGGGCGCGCGGGCCAACACGAAGAGTTGTTGGTCCATGCAATCCAGCAGCCAGCCAAGCGAGGCCACGATCAAGACGAACCACTGATAACGGTTCAGCAACCGCCACCACGCAAAGCTGGGCTCCGAGGAGGAACTCATGGGAAAAGACGCCGGCGGAGCATGCGCGGTCTCGCGGTGGGCAGGAAGGCAAATGAACGCCGTCCAACCGGCCAGCCTCCGAGCTGCCCCGTCCCGCACCGACCGGGATCCCCTTCCCCCTTCTCGCCGCCTCCTGCTAGACTCAACGCGTGTTCGCGAAGGGTCAGAAGGTTGTCTGCATTAACGACGAGTTCCCGCCGATGGCGCACTTGTTGTTTAAGTTCCTACCCAAGAAAGACTCGGTGTACACGGTGCGCGCCGTCTACATCGGTCGGGGCAATTACACTCGGGCGCAGAGTGGCCAGCGTGACGGCGAAATCGGGGTACTCCTCGAAGAATTGGTCAACCCACGCGATCCCTCGTTGAAACGTGGACTCCACGGTGAGCTCGGGTTTAACTCGGAACGATTCGCCCCGTTGCAAACCAACGAGGACGAGGAATCGGCAGAATACGCAGACTCAGTGGCGCGCCCGGAATTGATTCCCGCCTGAGTCGTTCATTGGTTCGTCCCCGAGCGGTCCGCATTACGAATTTGTAATGCTAGGGAAAGGCCTCGCTCATGCGGGCGTTGTCTATTGCTGCACGAACCGCGAGGTGGATAACCCGCCTCGCCTCGAAACCGACACTATCACATGACTCTCATGAAACCTGCTTACAAAACCTTGATTCCGCTGGTGATCGCCGGCGGTCTTATTGGCGCGGTCACGGCCGTTTGGGCCGGTCCTAAAACCGACAAGGCGAAGGCCTCTGAGCCCGCGGCGTTAAAATTGTCCATTGATGAAACGCCCGTATCGCGCGACGGCCGAATCGCCAACAGCTACGCGGACGTCATTAAAAATGTCGGCCCGAGCGTGGTGCGTGTAAACGTCACCCAGAAGGCCCGGCTCGCGTCGGCGCAGATGCCGGACCTGCAACAGCTCCCGCCGCAATTGCGCCGCTTCTTCGGCGAACAGATGCCATTCAACATGCCCGACGATTCGTCGCGCGGCCCGCGCAGCCATGGCCTCGGGTCCGGCGTCATCGTTACGGACGATGGTTATATTCTGACGAACAACCACGTGGTTGAAGAGGCCGACGAGGTGAAAGTCGCGCTTCTTGACGGCCGGGAACTCGAGGCCAAAGTCGTCGGCCGAGATCCCAAGACGGATGTCGCCGTTCTCAAGGTCGAGGCCAAAGACCTGCCCGCCATGCCCATTGCGGACAGTGAGAAGATCGAAATCGGCGATGTCGTCCTCGCCGTAGGCAACCCTTTCGGAATCGGTCAAACGGTCACCATGGGCATCGTGAGCGCCACGGGCCGCGCAACCCTGGGTCTCGATTATGAAGACTTCATCCAAACCGACGCGGCGATCAATCCGGGCAATTCCGGCGGCGCCTTGGTCGATGTGAAGGGGCGCCTCATTGGAATCAACACCGCCATTCTCAGCCGCACCGGTGGAAATCAAGGCATCGGGTTTGCCATTCCGATCAGCATGGCGCGTGACGTGATGGAATCGTTGGTCCGCGACGGCAAAGTCACCCGCGGCTATTTGGGTGTGATGATCCAAGATTTGAATCCTTCCCTCGCCAAGCGCTTTGGCCTCGAAGACACCAAGGGCGCGTTAGTGGGTGAAGTCACCCCTAAAGGACCCGCGGATAAGGCGGGCGTCGAAAGCGGCGATGTCATCACGGAGTTCAATCATCACGAGGTGAAGGATAGCCGTCACCTCAAGCTGGCGGTCGCTAAGGTGAGTCCTGGCGAATCCACGACCGTGACTGTGCTCCGCGACGGCAAAGAGAAGACGCTGAAGGTCAAACTGGATGAGTTGCCCGGAGAATCGACGGTGGCCAAGTCCTCCAAGGCGGAAGACGAAGGCACCTTGAACGGGGTCGGAGTCGCAGACTTGGATGCACGCCAACGCCGTCAGTTCAGCATTCCCGAGAAGGTCGAGGGTGCCGTCGTCACCCAAGTCGCGCCGGATTCCGCTGCAGCGGAGGCAGGGCTGCAGCCGGGCGACGTGATCCTCGAGATCAACCGCACGCGGGTAAAAGGCGCGGACGAAGCGGTGAAGCTGACCGAAAAGCCAGACGATAAGACCACGCTGCTCAAGATTTGGAGCCGCGGAAACAGCCGATTTCTAGTCGTGGATGAATCCAAGAAAAATTCCCAGGACTAACGCCTGGAGAGTGTGGAGTGAGTAGTAGGTTGGTGGAGCCGCCTGGGTAGTGCCCGGGCGGCTTTTTTCATTCCGCGTTTCCAAGCCTGGCCGCGGATTGACCCATGGCCGGCATTGAGCTCGTTTTGCTGGTCTCGGTCTCTCAACCTAAACCCAGGCGAAGGCCGGCAGTTCAGTGATGGTGACATCCTGAAGACCGGAGCCACGCCGGCCTGATGTCTGCACGCCGACCCCTTGGACTCGTGAGCGCCACTGCGTTGGTGGTGGCCACGATGATCGGCACTGGTGTGTTCACCACGAGCGGGTTTTTGCTCGCGGATTTGAAATCACCGCGGGCGGTACTCGCGGCGTGGTTGGTGGGAGGAATCATCGCAGCGCTCGGCGCGTTGAGTTATGGCGCGCTCACCCGCCGCTTTCCGGAATCGGGCGGCGAGTATCTGTTTCTGTCGCGCACTGTGCACCCGGCGGCCGGCTACGTCGCCGGTTGGGTCTCCTTGGTGGTGGGATTCTCCGCGCCCACGGCAGCATCCGCCTTCGCCTTTGGCAAATACGTCAACGCCTGGCTCCCGGAGTGTCCGCCGGCATTGATCGGAAGCCTGCTGGTCGTCGTATTCTCGGCGATGCACGCGGCGCATGTGCGCGGAGGTGCGTGGGTCCAAAACGTGGGCGTCGCCTCGAATCTGACCCTTATTCTTGGTTTCATCGCCTTGGCGTTGCCGCGGCTAAACTTAGCGGAGAGCCCTTGGGTACCTGCTCCGCCAGCGACCGATTCCGTCACCGCGTTCGCCGTCTCACTGATTCTAGTCAGCTATAGCTATTCAGGTTGGAATGCCGCGGCGTACATCGGCGGAGAAATCGGCAATCCGGAACGAAACCTGCCGCGGTCGCTGTTGCTGGGAACGCTGTTGGTCACTGGGTTGTACTTCGTTTTGAACACCGTTTTTGTGTTCTCTGGCCCAACGATGGAACTGGCCGGCAAGGTCCAAGTAGGTCGCCTTGCGGCGGAAAACCTCGGCGGTGAGTCTTGGGGGAATGCGGTGACAGTCCTCATCGCGTTGGTTCTCATGACGTCGGTGTCTTCGCTCGTCATGGCGGGGCCTCGCATCTGCGCGAGGATGGCAACCGATGGTTACCTACCTCACTGGTTGGCTCCGCAAGATAGCCCTCCCCGTCACGCCATTCTCGCGCAAGGCGTGATCTCCCTTCTGCTGTTGGCCACGACCACCTTTGAAGGGCTTCTCACGTACGTCGGCCTGACACTAAGCCTCGTAACCGCTGCTACGGTAGCCGGCTTGATTGTCTTGCGCCGGCGAGAGGGCGAGCAGTTCACTGTCTTCGGCTGGCCGTGGGTGCCCTGGTTGTTCCTCCTGACGGTCCTGTGGTCTTGCGGAGTTACCTTGGTGCAACGACCCGCCGTCGCGTGCGCAAGTTTGGGAACCCTTGGCCTAGGATTACTCGCCTGGCGCCTTCGCCGAGACGGGACCCGCAAAACCGTGCCGGAGGTTGATTGACCGCGGCCGTTCAGGGATTCCTTGCCGCAAGGCGCCAAAACGAGTTTCCATCCGAACCAATCAATCGGAATGAAGGCGACTGGGCTAGGAACGCGTTGAGGTGGCGTTTGTCCAAGGCTGCATGACCTTCAATGCGTGAGCCGGCCGAGGTCTAGTAGCCGCGTTTCCAAATTGAACCATGAACAATAAGCTATTCTGCAAAATCCTGTGCCTTTCGTTGCTGCTCCCTTCAGTCTCCGCAGCTGGGGTGGTGATTAATGAGATCTTCTATCATGCGCCGGATGACCTGGATGACCTTCAATGGATCGAACTGCACAACCCGGACACCCAGCCGGTGGATGTTTCAGGCTGGCGATTTTCAAGCGGGGTCGAGTTTCGTTTCCCGGCAAACAGCATCATTGCACCCGGTGGATTCTTGGTCCTGTGCAAGAACGCCAAGCTGTTCTCGGAGTTCTACGAGGCGAAGGTCGATGGGGTGTTTAAGAAGTCGCTGGGCCGCGGAGGCGACACGGTGGAGCTGGTCGACGCGGCCGGCCAGCAGGTCGACCGAGTAAAGTTTGGCGACCGAGATCCCTGGCCGTCAGAGGCGGATGGGGTCGCCTCTTCCTTGGAGCGGAT
>DLVS01000171.1 GCA_003445095.1 Verrucomicrobiales bacterium | reverse complement strand
GCTTCATGGTCTTAACTCGCGTCCATTTTTGCAGGTTTTCCCTCATAAATTGGCTCACTCCATCGAGCTCCACCGCGCCGATTGGACTGCCCTGCGCATTCCAATGTATAAGCCGATAACGGCCACCGATTCGCCGAGGAGGAACCATTCGAACCAACCACTCGACCAGGCCCACAACGCAACTCCAGCGCCAGCCATCGAAACGACCATCACCCCAATCATACTGAGCCCGCGGCTGGCGGACTTTGCTTCCTCCGACGGAACCGAAAACGGCACCGCGTTGCCGCCCAGGCAAGGAATCAACGCATAAACGGGCAAGGCGATGAGTCCCGGAAGGAGGAGTGCCAAGTCAGAAGTTGCTCCTACGAAAGCCCAAGCCACCAAGGCGAAGAGAATAATCACCGGAAGCGTCACCAAGAGCAGGACCGCTTGTCGCGCTCCATGACACAATGCGGCCGGTCCCGACACTGGTGCCGCTCGAAAGATATCAGAAGCCGACCATTGCTGAGAAAACGTCACCATTTGTAGGGCCAGCAGGGGCACCAGGCCTAGATACGCACCAGTGAAGCAGACCCCGAACGCATTAAATCCGCTTCCGGAATTTCTATGGGGGATGAGGAAAATTAAGGGCATCACTAGCATCGGCGCTAGACCCGGATAAACACGCAACTTGACCTCTCGATCTCGAACCAGATAGGCGGCCGTCAACCGAAACGAGGCCCGCGCCACTGGATCACGCAGCCACCAACGCAGCGGGGGTATCTTGACCAAGTAGTCGAGCGGTCGGCGACCAGGACGACCTCGCGTACGAGTCGGCGCGGCTTCATTGAGCATCTGCAAGCCCTTCTCGTAATCACCCGCGAGCCGGCCGAACGCGAGCCCAAGCACGATTGCCGTAGCCGTCAAACCCACCGCGGCCAAGACCCATGAACTGCGCGCGCCGCTGCCTGCAAGCGCGTCGTCAATTCCGGCGAGCCAGGCGGGCGGCAGTAGAAAAACCCACCACGAACCGACCCCGAACGAAAGATTGCCTTCGAAATGGATGAGGATTTGAGGCACCACCTGACCGCCCAGTACGGCAGTGATCGCGACCAACATTTGGGCGGTGGTCATGAGTCCGTCGAGCCGCTCACGACCAAACCAACGGAGACAGAGCTGATACAGTAGCACCACACAACCCGTGCAAAACAGCGCCCCGATCACCGTCGAAAGGGCGTGAGCGAATGGAAACATCCAACCTCCATCCGGCGCGGCGGTGCCAATGAACAGGCCGAAGAAATTGAACGCGCCAGCCAACCAAAGAGACACTTGGACCAGGACCCCGATCTTCGCCCAAAGTAGCGCGCGTGGAGTGACCGGTCGATGTAGGAGGATGTCGGCTTCTTCCCGATTGAACGGGATCTCGCCCGCTGAGGCGGCGACGAACATCCCCAGAAACACCAGCGTCATGCCGTGGAGATAAACCGCCAAGGCGAACACCGGCTTCCGAAGAAATACCAGCGCCAATAGGCCCAGGAGCGCATAGAGAATCAGGGTTAGCGCCAGCTTTCGGCCCACCAACTGCGGAGCGTTATCTTTCTTAAGGCCTCGGGCAGAGCGGCCGCGGAGGAACAGCGTCAAGAAGAGCCGACGCAACGTCCGTTCTGGCGATGGTAACCCGACAGGATGGGGCCCCAATGGTGCTGGATCGCTGGGTGAACTCATGGGCGGAACGTCTTGGCGAAGTCGGCGGCGCGCCGTTCCAACTCGTTGC
Source organism: Verrucomicrobiales bacterium (assembly GCA_003445095.1). Taxonomy (GTDB): domain Bacteria; phylum Verrucomicrobiota; class Verrucomicrobiia; order Limisphaerales; family UBA9464; genus UBA9464. The sequence goes on along the minus strand of DLVS01000171.1, from coordinate 9,816 downwards.
CGCCGGTCAACTGGGTGAACAACCGTTCGAGGGTTCCAGCTCCGGCGGCGGCGACTAATTGATCCGGGGCGCCATCGACCAGCAACCGACCCTGATCGATGATGATAACTCGATCACAGACTCGTTCAACGACGTCGAGAATATGTGAGCTGTAAACGATGGTCTTACCTTCATGAGCCAGCGTCTGGATGAGCGCCTTGAATCCCACGGCGGCATTCGCGTCGAGCCCATCCAGCGGTTCGTCAAAGAAGACGACCGGCGGATTGTGCAAAAGGGCCGCGGTGATCACGACTTTGCGGCGCATACCCTTGGAATAGGCGCCCAGCAATTTGTCCGTCAGCGTGTCAAAGCTCAGATCGAAGAAGGCAATAAACTGCCGGATTCGTTCTCGGGCCGCTTCCTCAGGAATGGCGTAAAGCGCCGCGACCATTTCGAGATACTCCAACCCCGTAAGTGACTCAAACACCGCGCCCGACTCCGGAACAAAACCCACGCGACGTTTCACTTCGAGGACGTCGGTGCGCAAATCGAATCCGCAAATCGTGGCCGATCCGCTCGTCGGTTCGAGCATGCCCGTCAGCATTTTCAGTGTGGTCGATTTGCCGGCGCCGTTAGGACCGAGGAAGCCGACGATCTGTCCGGCTGGAATCTCCAGGGTGAGGGCGTCCACGGCGGTCTGTGCGCCAAACTCCTTCGTCAATTGTTGCAGAGAAATCATAGGCTGATTCGCGCGTGGATTTGATCGAAACGAACAAATTATGCAACGGATCATGGCCAGACGCTTTGGCCCAATCCACGGACCTATGCGGTCGGATAGCCAAATGAGACGCTCACGGCCCAATTCTTCCGCCTACTAAAGGAGCGGAAGCCGAACAACAATCGCATCTGACTGAAACGTCTTCGAATTTGCCCGCCTAGCCTTCTGCTGGCTACCATGCGTCGTCCATGGCCGCCGGCGCGCTCCCACCATCAAATGGCAAATCCCCCTCGGATCGGCCACGCACGTCCGACTCGCCAAAAAGGCTTTTGGAAATCACGGACCTGCGAAAAGGATTTCGCGGCCCGGATGGCGCCGAACACGAAGTCATCCGAATCGCCCAGTTCAACTTGGATGCACAAACCCAGTTCGCCTTGAGCGGATCCAGCGGCACGGGAAAAACGACCTTGCTCCACCTGATTGCAGGAATTCTGGCACCCGGATCGGGGACGGTGCGGTTGGACGGAATTGACGTGGGCACGCTTCCGGAATCGAAGCGTGACCGCCTCCGTGCCACCCAAATCGGCTACATTTTCCAAACGTTCAATCTTCTGCAGGGCTTCACCGCGTTGGAGAACGTTCTCCTCGGAATGAGTTTTGGCCCGGGGCCCGACAGCGGGCGTGCGCGCGCTCTGCTGGAACGGGTGGGGTTGTCAAACCGCTTGCATCACTTCCCTCGCCAACTTTCCACCGGACAACAACAGCGTGTGGCTGTCGCCCGTGCTCTGGCACATCGCCCGAAGCTGGTCCTGGCCGACGAACCGACCGGCAATCTCGACGCCGCTAATGCTCGCGACGCGCTCAAACTCATTCGCGAGGCCTGTTCAGAGAACGGCGCGGCGTTACTCTTGGTTAGTCACGATCGAGAAGTTCTCGGAGAGTTCGTTCACACGGCGTCACTCGCTGAACTGAACCAGGCCGCCACAACCCACGGGGGTGCCCGATGACTCTCTGGCTGATTGTTCGCCGCAGCTTGAGGCAACACTTGCTGTCCACGGTCGTCACCGCAGTTTCCATCGCGCTGGCGGGAGGATTGTTGATGTCGGTATGGGTCGTGAAGCGCCAGGCGCACGAGACTTTTACCGGACAGAGTGGCGGTTGGGACGCGGTACTGGGTGCTCGCGGCGCTAAACTCCAGTTGGTGTTAAACGCCATCTTTCACCTCGAATCGTCGCCAGGAAACATTTCGCCCGACGATTACGAGGCGATCAAAACGAACCGAATGGTCGCGGCGGCGGTGCCAATTGCGGTGGGGGACAACTACCGCGGCTACCGACTCGTGGGTACGCTCACTAACTTCTTTGACGTTGAGTTCGCACCGAAGCGGCGGTTCGCAGTCAGTCCGGGCGGCCGCATGTTCGACGACGGCTATCGCGAGGCCGTGGTGGGAAGTTTTGCCGCGCGCCAACTGGGTCTGAAGGTCGGCAGTGAATTTCATCCGTACCACGGACTGAACTTCGATCCGAAAGCTCAGCACGAGGAGGTGTACGTGGTGGTGGGCGTGCTCGAACCGTCCAATACCCCGGCCGACCGCGTCATTTGGATCCCGATGGCCGGTCTGCAAAATATGAGTGGACATGATGCTGCGGCTGCCGCGGACGTCAGCGCGGTCTTGGTCAAACTGCACAGCCCGATCGCGGGGCAACAGCTCGACATGCTCTACAATCGGCAGGGCAATCGCCTGACATTCGCCTGGCCGATTGCGAAACAGATGGCCGATCTGTTCGACAAGTTTGGTTGGTTTGATGCGGTTTTAGCGATCGTGGCATGGTTGGTGGCATTGGTCGCGACCGGAGCGGTGCTCGCGAGCCTCTACAACTCGATGAATAGTCGCCGTCGAGACATCGCGATTCTTCGAGCGCTGGGTGCGCGCCGACGGACTGTTTTCGCCGCAATCGTCTTTGAGTCAGCCACCATCGCGGCCCTGGGAATGCTCCTGAGCTTTGCCGTGTATGGAGCAATTCTTTTCGCCGCGGCCACCGTGATTCGCGCGCAGACCGGCGTGGTCCTGGATCCCTTGCAGCCCGATGCCGTGTGGGTCTGGGCGCCGGCAGCGCTGATTGGGCTCGGGGCCCTGGCGGGAATCATTCCGGCATTGAAGGCTTATGGGGCCGACGTCGCTGCGGGATTGGCTCCTGAGTCTTGAGCCTCCGAATTCCTGGAAACGCAATTGGAGGATTTGTCGATATTTTGGGATTCTCGTTATGGAGTTGCGGCACTGAGTGGGATGGGGCGGGAGCTTAAAATCGCTCCTTGCTGCGAACGACCTCTTGCTTCTCTGAATCGCATTACTGTATTCAGTCACGGCCTGTCCGAACGCCATGCGCCCAGTTCCCACAACAACCCTGACCGAGTGGATTGCATTCGCCGGAAACGAATGCCGCGAAATCCAGGGGTTACTTGACCGGCATGCGCAGTCTGCCGTTGATATCTCTGGGCTAAGCCAACAGGAGCTGCGGGCCGTTGGACGTGTTCTTCAAACCATTCCTCCGACGCGGCAGGTTGTGCGTAGCCTAGAACTCAAGGTTCAGGTCCAGATTCAGGATTCGAGGACGCTCGGTTTCCGCGTTGAGGCCGGAACACGCTTGGGGCAGGACTTCGTCGGTTTGGCCTACGAGCGCTCGCGAACTTTGACTCGGTCCGCAGACACTACCTTCACCGTCTCCGTGGTACCGGTACCTGATTACGCCGGGCGATCTGTTCCAAGGACGTCACGGGAATCATAAGACGAGAAACGCCTTTCTACTCTCCCTGCAAAACCACCCTATCGTTTATGCCAGACATAACTAAGGAACTGAGTTCGGTAGCGAACATCATCGGCGAGCTCGGCACTAACATTGCCGAAGCCCAGACCCTAATGGACGCGGCATATGTAAAGCGTCTCGCAGAGGTCTTCGACATAGCTGTGAGGGCAACCCAAAAACCAAAGGCCCAAGGGACGAAGGCCCCGGACGGATTGGACTCCAGTCTTATCGATGTCCTCATGCGCATCGGTCCGTCTCGGTACCAGTTCACGGAGACCACGCTGAAGGTTCGCCTGGACCTTTCCAAGAGCCTGGACGTCACCGGGTCGCTCGGTTTAGGCGCCGCATTCTCCGGCGTGACTGTGAATGCAGCCCTTACGGTGGGATACGGCTACGACTATCAGGCCGCGGCGGAGTGCACGACGGTGATTCATGCAATACCCGCGGACGAAAAGGTCATGACGGCGCTCCTCGCGCGTGCGAAAGAAGTCGACGCCAAAGTGCTCCCGACACCCGCCCGCAGCGAAGTTAACGATAAGCTGATCGAGCAATTGAGTGCGTTGAGCAAGGCTCTCTCGACTGCAAAAAAGGATGAGGCAGCGACCACAAGCACGCCAGCGACCACCGGGACGTCGCCAACGACGTGACAGCCGCAGTTGTTGGCTACTAACTTCGTTCGAATGGCCGCCTCCACCAGTTGCCCCAGGCTCGAGTCCTTGCCGCAGAATTGTTTGAAGGGAAACTGAATCCTACTAATCGAAATCCGCCCTGATTCCACCTAGCTGGAGAGACGATATGGCTGAACGAATTGAAGTAAACATAAACGCCATAGAGGACTCCGTCCGCAACCTAAAGACGGCACTTGCAACAAGGACCCGCTCTAAGCAAGCGGTTGATGAGGCTAAACCAGGACAGCTGCAGCCGGCGCGGGACAAGCTGGAGGAAGCAGAAAACAAAGTAGCCGAGGCGCTTGAGACATTGCGATTTTCTGTGGGCACCCCGTCGGGTTCCGAAGGCGGGAATCAGACGGCACCCGGAACTTCCCAGACACCCACGACTAAGTCCGAATCAGGCCTCGAAGAATCGTTCGGCAAATTCATCGAATCGGTCGGAAGTTCCGTTGCCGAAGCCCAAAAGCAGCTCGATCAGCAGGCCCGGGAGAGTTTCGGTAAGACTTCAGGCGCCGACGGACCGCTGCTACCTACTCTGTATCGTATTCCCAAGCTTACCGCAGACGTAAAGTTTGCCTTTACGAAGAAGGGAGAGGAGAAGCTCAACTTAGTCTTCTACTCGAAAGCGGAGGAGGCGAGCACGCTGCACCAGCAATCGATCTCGTTTGAGATCGCTGCCATACCGCTCCCCCCGGAGCTTCAAAAGCAAATCTCTGAGCGTACCACGCTGCTCCCGTCGGAGCTTGAAAAGTCAGCTTCTGATCGTGCGCCGTCGATCCGGCTCGTGGTAGAGTCCGAAACTCGGAAGAAAGTGTTCGACGCAATCTCGACGTTCCAGGAACAGTCGACACTCGGGACGAGGAAACTGGACCTATTTGAGCTCGAAGAACTGGACGACAAGGTCCAAGACCGAGTACTCATCGTCGAAGCGCCGGAGCTAGCGGAGAATCCACAGTACCTCCTATTTTACGCGGACGCAGCCTCAGGTACTGCTGCGGTCGGCATTTGGCATGTCGATCTGCAAGTTGCGAGTGATCCCAAGGTCAAGGTTGTGATTCGATTCTCGATCCCGAATGCACCGGGTGAGGAGCAAAAGGTCATGCGCGATTTTGTGGCGAAATTGGGTGAGCTTCAGAGTAAATCTCTTCCGCCTGCAAAGGAAGACACCTCGACGCAAACAACCCAATGAGCGCCGATCCCGGCGACACGCTCTCGACACTTCTCGGGCCACTCTCGCGGTGGTTCGGATCCGTTCCGGCTCTCTCAAGGTCGATGGCGTTTCGGCAGGTGCAGGATCGCCTGGGGAGTCACTGCCTTCCCTTAGAATGGCGGGTGCTTCCCGGCGTTCGCGCAAATCTTCACCTTCAGCTTTCACGAAAAGATCAACGAACCGTACTGTTGCTGTTTTCGGAAAAGTCCCCGGACCAGGTCATCTTTCACACTGAAATAGCAGTGGCGGTGGTTCAAACCCAGAATCCGGAGCTGATTCGGACGAAGATCGATCACTGCGTTTTCCGGGTACCGAAGCTATTCAATCCGGCTCCAGCGGGAACCCTTCTTGTGCGTTTGGGGCCTGCGGACTCACAGCTACTGACCATTGAGGACGCTTCGAAAGGACCCGAGGGCGCGAAATTGAAGATCGGCAATAAACCTGTGACGAAAGAGGATGCGCTGCGGCTAATTCTGGATTTTACCCGCAGTGTTCGAGAATGGCTTGCCGACCCGGACGCCGGTGCGGTTGACCATGAGGTAAGACTGCCCAACACCAGAGATTCCTCCGAATCGAAGCAAGTCCTGGCCGAGCTCGCAACGGGATGGACCTTCATCCAACAAGAATTGGCCCAAAGACAGCCGTGGTTCACGGAACTGTCGCGGGAGGGGAGATCGAGACCCGCGAGCACCTGGGATCATCTCCTCGACACTCCCTATGTGCTGCGTGAATACGGAGCATCAGTCGAACTCCGGCTCAAGAGCGATGGTACTGTAGCCGACAGCGATAATGACGAAACGGTCCAGGTAAAACTTGTTCTGAATATGCTGGTCGAGCGGGGCCGAGTTGTTGCTCAAGTGTCCGCCCGACCTCCTGACTTCATTACCGAAGGGGACCTTTCCCAACAGATCCGGCGAGGTTTCAGCGAGCGACGAGATCTCTGCGTCGAAATCGTTACCAACCTCCGTCAGAGCGGGATTGTAGCGACCAATGGTCGGGTCGCTGACCTGATTGCCACCGCCGGCGAGGCCTCGGTATTTCGTGTCCGGCGAAGAGGCTCTGTGGATACGGAATTGCTAGTGGTGGAGGGCGTTGTTTCGGGCCGTGATGTCTTGGTCATTGTCGTCGGCAAGATTGAATTCTCGGGCGAAGGGAAAAATGAAACGATGGAGGTATCCGACTGTAAGCTCCTGTACGGCGGACCCAGCGGGGCCCGCGGCCCGAAACTGGGTGGAAACGAGGAGGAGCGGGGACAACAATTTCAGGGCATAAAAAAGTGGTTCTTACACCTGGCCGTGGCGGCGGAGCGGTGGGCGGGAACTGGAATGCTCACATGAATTCTAGCCGCCTCTGGTCCTGGCTTCGTCCCGTCCGCTCGCTGTCGTCCCTCTTCTTTTGGGGCGCTATGCGCCTTAAGAAACCGCATAGAGTCACGATCGAGACCCAGGACTTTGGGACGGTCCGAATCGCCAAGGTCATGGTGACATCCAGAGTCGATAGCCCGTTCGCGCAATCAAAAGACGTTTCCGCAGACTTCAATCGCCTATCGGACGTCGATCGCGCCAAGGTCGAGGAAATCCGCACTGACCACGCAATCCGAGTTGTCCCTGAGCTTCTGAGCCAGACTCTTCTAACCTTTGCCGTCCGAGGATTTGACGTCGAAGTTCGGGTCGAGCCGTCGAAACTAGATGATCCCATGTATTTTTCTCGGGCAGCACAGGTCCCCCTGTCTGCGCCGGTTGGCCACGGCGAACGCTGCGAGAGTGATTTCGGGACTGTGGCCGCCGTGGAAATCGTCGGGGCGCGCTCAGTCAAATTCTAGTAAACGCAACGGAGCGGTGCCGGACGGGCAGGAAAAGATGTCATCGGCCTTTAGGCCGGGATAAGCCCGCATCACTTCTGAGTCCGGTAGAAGTGCTCAAAGGCGGCGATCGAGCCTTCTGGCACGCGATCGTGCCCCTTACTGGAGGGGTCTTGCAAGTATTGCAGGACCAGGGCACCGAAAACCATAAGGAGCAGAGCTCCCGTCGCAAGAACACGCACGCGCTGGAGGCCGATCATCAGAGGCAGGTGCCAAGGTGAACGTTGCCAGTAGTCCCGCCAGTTCCCGTTGCGGTCCTGGCTGCGCGCGTGGCCGGCGAGGGCGAGCATCCCGGCCCCGGCAAGCGCAATGAGCCATTGCGCCCAGTACCACGGCGCGAGACGCTCCCATCCCGTCGCCAACGCCACCTTAAGGGGTAGCGGCAGGGTCCGGTGGGACGGCAGATCGCCCCAAGAAACGAGGTCCGCGAAGTGAAGTGTGAAGGACAAAAGCGCCAAAAGCGCGGTCACCAGGATTAGCGCCTTCTGAAAAGGATTGGTCCACGGCCAGCAAAGCGCCTGCTTCTGCTGGCTCTCGGCATCCGCCACCGGAGCGGGCCGGAGGAGGTAGGCCAGCGGCCACCAAAACCACGCCGTAGCTTTAATGTTGAGGCGGTAGAGGAAAGCCGGGAGGAACAGGAAAAAGCCAACAAAAGGGGTGAACATCCGCATGCTCAATGGCCGATTGGTGTTCATTCTTGAGGTCAAGCCATCCAGCGCGAATTCAGGCTGAACATCTCGGATACCAGGAATGAATTCAGCGGGAAGACAGCTGTCGACCACGAAATTGTTCTCACGCCAGTTTTCCGGTAGACGCTGAACTCCGACTAACACGTGGCGCAGCGTAGCCGTTACCCGGAAAAACAAACCACGCAGGATCATGCCGGCAGCGAGAGCCGGAGCGATAAGTAACGCCAGAACCGCGGCCACGACCGCGCCCAACCCCACCACTGCAACCTCGCCCCTTGCCGCAACCTTGGCCGCGATGGCAGCCCCTGCGAAGACGGCAGCCCCAACCACTGACGCACCGGCGACCCCACCCGCCAACGCCAGCGCACCTGTCACCGCACCGGTACCAGCAACGGCGCCTGCGCCAGCAACTGCCCCCGTTAGGGCCACTGCAGACGCCCCCGCTACGCCCTTACGCGCGCCCGCCATCACACCTGCGGCTGCGATAGAGCCCGGCATCCCTCCCGCAATAGCCAACGCCACCGCCGCTGCAGTTGAAAACGCCCCAACGGCAGCGGCCTGGCCAAACAACGGCCAACCTGAGTGTCCTGAGAACCACCAGTAGCTCAGCCAGCGCGCGAAGAGACCCGCGCATAGGGCCGAGATGAGAGTCATCGCGCCCAGCCGGAGGGCTTTCTTCGCCTTTGTCCACACTTCGAAGTTTTCAAGGCCCACCAATCCCTAAGGAACCAATTAACGCCGTCCTTCACAGATCCCGGCGAACGTAACAGCAACAACGGGGCCACGAAGACGCTACTCAGCAAGAGCCAGTGTTTGTTGAACTGAAGGGCCATCCACCAGTAGAGCACCACCGCACCCACCGTCTCCACACACGCTAGCACGGATACCCGGCCCGCATCCCGTGGATTCAGCGAGGAATGCCAGACCCAGGTCCGATCCGGGAGCGCGCTTGCCTCTTGCAGGTGGCCTTCGCGCGGTTCAATAGGGTACGTCCGCTCATCGCCTTTTGAGAAATGGTCATTCGGCAATCCTTCGTTGATCGCCAGACGCTCAAGAATTAGCACCGCAAATTTCCCGGGAGACGTGTGGTCGAGTTCAACAAAAGCGGCCGCATCGCTGAGGCCGTCGACGACTGCGTACTCGAATCGGCTCGGCATGACTCGGTGGCCGTCGCCCTTTGTCAGCAGGCTATAGATGTGAACCCATTCCCACCCGGTCCACCGCTTCTGATCGTAGCTCGGGCAAAAGATCGGAACGATCAAGTCGGATTCTTCACTGTACAGCTTTGGTATATAAATTCCCGAATCGTAGCGAGCGAACTCCGCTTGGTGGAACTTATCGTAAAGAATGGCCCGCTTTCCAAATTTGGCCGCCAGGATGTCGGCGACCTTTTCGACAAAGTCCCGCTTCTCTCCAGCGAACGAGAAGGCGATGCGGAAGCGTCTGGGCATGTCTTCCGAACTGCTAGTCGGAATGGCCAGAGTTGTCGATCATCCATCAATCATCAATCTGCCGGCTTTGAGAGCAGGTGTACGGCGAAGGTCTTTTTGGGTTCGTTCTGCGGAGATAGCCGGCGCCGTCTCCGCAACAAGAATGCGGGCTTCAAACCGAAGACCTGAAGGCGGACCATCGGCACACTTCTTTGCCGCGGCCGAAATCTTTCGCGCGCAGACCGGCGTGGTCCTGGATCCCTTGCAGCCCGATGCCGTGTGGCTCTGGGCGCCGGCAGCGCTGATTGGGCTCGGGGCCCTGGCGGGAATCATTCCGGCATTGAAGGCTTATGGGGCCGACGTCGCTGCGGGATTGGCTCCTGAGTCTTGAACGCCGTGCTCGTGCAGCGCGGAGCGCGCCGCCCGCCTCACACTGTGCTCTCTTCTTACTATT
>DLVS01000756.1 GCA_003445095.1 Verrucomicrobiales bacterium | reverse complement strand
TTCCCTTCCGTCTTCCCAGCTACCCGCACGACGGCCCCGCGCTCCAAGGCTGGCTGCTCGACCTCTACCGTCCCGGCCAGCTCATTGACACGCTCGACCTGCTGACCGCCCTCAACACGCGCATATTTCAGTCCCTTCGGTACGCCGCTCGCGATGACCACGGCGTCCAACTGCCCTGTGAGACGCTCAGAAAGGGCAGCGGCACCTGCCGCGACTATGCCGTGCTCATGATGGAAGCCGCCCGGCACTGGGGCTTCGGCGCCCGCTTCGTCAGCGGATATATCCAAATGGCCGAGGGCCAGCATGGCGCCACCCATGCGTGGACGGAAATCTACCTTCCGGGCGCCGGCTGGCATGGCTTCGATCCCACGAACAACAAGCTCGCCGGGGCCGAGCACATCTCCGTCGCCGTGGCCCGGGAGCAGGATAAAGCCATTCCGCTCGCCGGCTCTTGGGAGGGACCGGCAAACGCCTTCGACCGGATGGAAGTCTCCGTCCAGGTTGTGGCCCTGGGAGCTGAAGTTCAGCCCTCAAGCCTCCCGTCTGCTCCGCCGGCGATACCAAACAACTAACCCAACAAATTAACCCACCCTATCATGGCTGACCTTCGTGCCGACGCCGCTTTCCGCAGGAGCATCAACACCCAGAAAGGACCGTGCGGGACGACCCGCGTCGAGACCGACAGTCTCGGCTCCCGGGAAATTCCCGGCGAGGCCTACTGGGGCATCAACGTCCTCCGGGCCTTGGAAAACTTCGCCATCAGCGGCCGGCCGATTGCCACCTATCCCGATCTCATTTTCGGGTACGCCTGCGTCAAGCAGGCCGCGGCGCGAGCCAATGCCGAGATCGGTGTGCTCGCCGCGGACAAGGCGGCGCTGATTGACCGCGTGTGCGAGGAGATCAAGGACGGGCAGCTGCACGACCAGTTCGTGGTGGACATCATGCAGGGCGGGGCCGGCACCTCGACCAACATGAACGTGAACGAGGTGATCGCGAACCGCGGCCTAGAGCTCGCGGGGTTTCCCAAGGGCAGCTACGAGCACCTGCATCCCAACGATCACGTCAATCGCAGCCAAAGCACCAACGACACCTATCCCACGGCCCTAAAAGTCGGCTTGGGCCTGGCGATCGAGCGCCTGCTGGCCGAGCTCAAACAGCTGGAAGACGCTTTCCGCGCGAAGGGCCGAGAGTTCGCCCGCATTGTCAAAGTAGGGCGCACGCAACTGCAGGACGCCGTGCCGATGACGCTCGGTCAGGAGTTCGAAGGCTTTGCGGTGACGCTGGCTGACGACCGGGCGAGCTTTGAGCGCGTCTTCGTCGAACTGGGTGAAATCAACCTCGGTGCTACCGCCATTGGCACCGGCATCACTGCGGACCAGCGCTACGCCGCGGCCGTCCAGAAACATCTGGCCGCGATCACCGGCTTCCCCATCGTCACGGCATCCAACCTGATCGAGGCGACCACCGATGTCGGCGTCTTCATGGAGCTTTCGGGCGTATTGAAGCGGAACGCGATGAAGCTGTCGAAAATCTGCAACGATCTCCGCCTCCTCTCGTCGGGTCCGCAGGCGGGCTTCGGCGAAATCAATCTCCCGCCGCGGCAGGCCGGCTCGAGCATTATGCCAGGTAAGGTGAACCCGGTGATTCCGGAGGTAGTCAACGAGGTTGCCTTCATCGTGGCCGGCGGCGACGTGACGCTGGCGATGGCCGCCGAGGCGGGGCAGCTTCAGCTCAATGCCTTCGAGCCGGTGATGGCGCACGTGCTGTTCGAGAACCTCAAGTGGATGACTGCCGCGATGACCACCCTGCGAGAGAACTGCGTGCTGGGCATCACCGCGAACCAAGAACGGCTGGCGAAACAAGTCGCCTCGTTCGTCGGCGTGATCACCGCGCTGATCCCGGAGATTGGCTACGAAGCCGCCGCCAAGCTGGCCAAGGAGGCGCTGTCCACGAATGCCAATATCGCGGACCTGGTCGTCTCGTCCGGCCAGATAACGCGGGAGAAAGTGACAGAACTCCTTTCGCCGGAACGCCTGACGAGCAATTGATCCTGGGGACGCGGCGCGTCCGGCAGACCGAGCTTCGGAAAACGCACCGGCTGCAGTCCCGCTTGGCCGGCTCCGGCCGACTTGAACAATGTTTCAAGTGGCGCGATCAGTGCCCGGAGACCATGATCCCGGCAATGCCCGGCCACGGCCGCCCTACGCCACCGCCGCAATCTTCGTGGCTGCCGATGATCGTCATCGCCCTGGGGCAAGCGTTGCTGGCCTTCAACTTCGCCGCGTTGTCGATTTCGATGGGCGGAATTGTCGCCAGCTTTCAGATCCCGCCCACGACGGTGGGGACGGCGATCATCCTGCATACGCTGGCAGTTTCCGCGTTCATCCTGCTCGGTGCCAAACTCGGCCAGCGCTTTGGGTCCACGCGTTTCTTCCAGGCGTCGACGGCACTCTTCTTCGTTGCCATGGTTCTCATGGCGACGAGTGGGAGCGTGGCCGTAATGCTGGTCGCACAGGCGCTCGCAGGTTTCGCTGGAGCCGGCCTGCGGCCCACTCTTGTCGTGCTCATCGCGAATCACTACCACGGCCGGCAGCAATCCGAGGCATTAGGCTGGCTGGGGTCGGCCCGAGCCATGGCAGGCGCGCTCGCCTTCGTGCTCATCGGGATTCTCGAACGATTCGTGAGTTGGCGCATCGCCTTCGGGCTGCTGGTCGTGGCCGCGGGTGTCACTCTGCTGCTCAGTTCCACCCTCAAGGCGTCGCCCCGCCGGACCGACGTGAGTTTCGATTACTTCGGCGTCTTCCTGTCCGCCGCCGCCGTCCTGGTACTCACTCTTGGCCTAAACCAGCTCAGCCACTGGGGGGTGTGGCGGGCTCGTCCCACCGCCCCCCTCGACATTCTCGGCTGGTCCCCCGCACCCTTGATGATTGCTACGGGTCTGATTTTGGGTTCGGCCTTCGTCATCTGGATTCGGAGGCGCGTCGCCGAAAAGAAAAGCCCCCTGCTCGATTTGGCGATCGTCCGGGCGCCCCCGGAACGAGCCGCGATTCTCGCCTTGTTTCTGATGGGGTCGGTGGAGGCGGGCATCGTCTTTGCGGTGCCGCTTTACATTCAGATCGTGCAAGGCCGCGACGCTTTCCAGACGGCCATGGTGACACTGCCCTTCATGTTCGCGTTTTTCGCCGCCGCCTTCCTAATCGTCCGGCAGTTCTCCCGTTTCACTCCGCGCCAAATCGCCAGCGTCGCCATCCTGCTCGTCGCCGCGGGCTCCTTCTGGCTGGCCTGGGTCGTTCGCAACGATTGGAATACCGTCCCAATGGTGGTTGGTCTCGGCCTCACCGGTCTCGGCCAGGGCGCACTGGCAACCCTACTCTTGAATGTGCTGGTCAGCGCTTCGCCCAAGGAACTGGCCGGCGATGTCGGCGCGTTGCGCGCCGCCACCAATAATCTCTCAGCTTCTGTGGGCACGGCCTTGATGGGCGCGCTGCTCGTCGGCGTGCTGAGTGCCAACGTCATGACGTACGTCAGTGCCAGCCCGGTCATCACCGCCGAATTGCGTGATCAACTGGACCTCGACAGCATCAACTTCGTCAGCAACGACCGGTTGGTGGAGCGGCTGGCGCGCACCACCGCCACGCCGGAGCAGGTGGCCGAGGCCGTGCGGATCAATGAGTCGACGCGCCTCCGGTCGCTCAAGATCGCCTTCGTGGCACTGGGCGCCGTCTCACTGCTCTCGATCTTCCCGGCCAGCCGATTGCCACGCTACAAACCCGGCGAGGTGCCGTCTGAAAGCGGCCGCCTGTCCCGCTAATCATCCGTCGATCAGCGACAACCTTCGGTGGCAGGTGCAACCAAAGGTTGTTCATGAACAGTGAACCTCGGCACGGCGGGCCCGAATAGCCCGAACGGCTACCGTTCCGCTCAAGCGACGTACAAAGCTTGGCGCAAGTCGTGCACCAACACGCTCGTGACCGGATAGCGCTTCTCCATGTCCTTCTCCAAGCACCGGTTCACAATCTTCTCCAGCTCGGCGGGAATGTCGCTGTTAAGCTCACGCGGCCGAACGAACTCCGATCGATCCAACTGACGACGCAAAACTTCGTCGGCGTTCTCCCCGGGAAACGGCTTGCGAAACGTCAGTAATTCGTAAGCGCTCACGCCGTAAGCAAACACGTCGGCCCGCTGATCAACCGGCAGCTTCTGCAATTGCTCCGGCGCCATATACGCCGGAGTGCCGGAGAGGCGGTCCAGCTTTCTCGGCGGATTCGGAATGGGTTGCGCCAGGTCAAAATCAATCAGACGCAGGCTCCCGTTGCGGGTCAGCAGCACGTTCTCGGGTTTGACGTCGAGATGCATGAACCCCCGGTCGTGAACCACTTCGAGCGCCGTGGCGAAATCGATCAACACCTGGGCGATGTTGTCCGTCAGCACCGGGTCTCCGGAATTCATCAGCAATTTCAGGTTTTCACCTTCCACATACTCCATCACCAGCGCCAACTGGCCGCCGATCTTTCCGTGTTCGACATAACCAATGATGAGTTTTTGGTCCTGGCAGGCGCGCAGAGTCTCGCATCCCGCCATAAACCGTTTGCGCTCACCGAGGGCGAAGATGGAGTCGTTCCGCAATAGTCGAACAGCGAAAGAGCGGTTGGCGTCGTCCGTCGCCAACCAAATGTCCGATTGCCCGCCCGAGTTGATCAACTCGTGCAAGGTATACTGCCCCAATCGTTCTCCTGCGACAGACATGTGACTTCGAGGGCGGGTTGCTAACACACGACCCCGTCGTGGGGAAAGCATCGGGTACCGGATTCCGTAGTACTCGCTATTTGTGGGCATAGACGTCGCGGGCCGCCTTACCGAGGCTGAGTCAGTCGGCCGCAGTGCTTTCGAAGCATCACCAAGGCCAACCCGAACCGATCGCATGAGTTTTTACAGTCTCTGGCCCGCGGCCCGAACGGCCATCGAGTCCACCTTGGGGCTCGTGTATCCGAATGTGTGCCAGCTTTGCCAGGACGAGGAGGCCACGGCCGCAGAAGGGTACGTGGGTTCTAACTGTCGCCGGCAACTTAGATATCTCCAGCCACCCTATTGCCACCGGTGTGGGCTTCCTTTTCGGGGAGCGATCACCCAGGCCTTTGAATGCGCGAATTGTCAGGAAGTGGACTTCGCTTTCGAGTCAGTCCGGGCAGCCGTTTTGGCCGAAGGTGTGGCGCTCGAAGTGATTCACCGGTTCAAATATCAACAGGCAAGGTGGTTCGAACCATTCTTGAGCGATTTGTTGGTCGCGGCCGCGAAACCGGTCCTGACCGGTGCGGGATGGGATTTGCTCGTCCCGGTCCCTTTGCATCCCGTGAAGCAACGGCACCGGGAGTTCAATCAAGCTGAACGTTTGGCTCGCCATTTGGGTAAGGCGGCGCAGTTGCCGGTGCGCACTGATTTGGTCCGAAGAATAGAACCGACTTTGACTCAAACCCGGCTGTCGCGAGCCGCCCGAGCGGCGAACGTGCGCCGTGCCTTCCGGGGAGTCACCGGAAAACCCATCGAGGGAGCGGCGGTCGTTATCGTGGACGACGTCTTGACTACCGGAGCGACGACCGACGCCGTGGCGCGCCAACTGCGTCGAATGGGCGCAGCGCGGGTGTGCGTTTGGGCGGTAGCTCGAGCCGTTCTCGATGGGGTGGCTTGAAGCGAGCCCGACCACGCCAACCAGCGGCGTGTGGTCGGCCCCGCTCCGCGTCGCACCGTTGGTTCAGCGACCGTTCATTTCAGCGCAAATTGCGAGGCTTACCGTGCATTTTGACGAATTGTCTCCAGCCGATTGGCGAAAGGTCCCGTGGTGCCGAATAGCGAAGAAAGGCGCTGCGCAAATTCCTTGAGCTGGATGACCGGATCGGGGCCGACGTCGCGAGCTACCGCGGCGATCAGTTTCTTCAATCGCCTTTCAGCCAGACGGCGGCGTAGACCGGAAATACTGTCGAGCCACTCGGTGATTAAGGCCACGACTTGATCGGCCAATGGTGCTCGAAACATGGGATGATTGGCCCACGGAGGCGGGCGCAGCGGCGCCCGCAAATAATTGCTGGTTTCGGAACGATACGATTGGGTCGCAAACATACCCATTTCCGTGTCGCCGTCAGAATCCGTGAGGCCAGCCGTTGGAAGGTCGGCCAGCGGCCCTCCCCTGCCTGCCCGGCCACAGGCTCGCATCAAACACGTGCGCCGGTCCGAAGGATCGGCTATTCCCCACCCGGCCGGTTCCAGCGACGGCTGGTACACGTCCTTTGACGCGACCGCCACTCGCTCCACTTCGTCCCACGCTACAAACGCCGCGCCTTGGCAAACTAAGTTGAATTCTTTGGCGAGCGGCAGTGCGGCCACCAAGTCGTGTCGGGATTCCAAGCTGCGGATCCGCCGGCGCGCCCAGAGTAGTGGCACGGCCGGGCTCGCCGTCTCCTGCACGATCAACCGGATCGACGTTTCCCGGCCCGACGGATCGCGTCCCACCCAAGTCTCGGGCAACATCGCGCGGCGCCCACGAATGACTGCCGACTCCGTTTGGCCGACGTACAAATCAGGCAACGGACCATCCGCAGTCTCCCAACCGTCCGGGATTTGCAGGTCAGTCACGACGGGACTGGCCAGCAACGATCCCAAGCGGCCGACGGCGGCGGGGATGTCTTCGTCCGGACGGAGCATCACACAACTTCCCCGCTGTTGCCGCGCGATTTCAGTCAGCAGCGCGTCGTTTACCACCGTATCGATGCCAAAAGCGTGCAAAACGAGGCGCGGGTGTGATCGCAACGCCTCCACGACAACCTGCTCATTGGCCACTTGTCCATCCGTGATCAGCACGAGGATTGGCTTGCGCCCCTTGCCATTGGCTTCGACTTGGGTCACCACGTGTTGCAACGCCGGTAAAAGTTCCGTTCCTCCCTCGGTGCCCAATTGCACAATTCGATCGGTGGGCCACGCACGAGCAAACTCTGTCGCCGACTGAGGACGAGGGAGCAAATCGCGGAACCGGCTTTCGAAACAAGTCACTTGGACGCGGTCTCCTTCGCCGAGCCGTTTGAGCAATCGATCCGACGCTTGGCAGGCCTTGACCCACTTAATGCCTTCCATACTTCCCGATCGGTCGAGCAGGAAATAGACGTCCAAGGGTTCGCGCCGGATGCCCACCGACTCAACTGGAGCGCGCAACTCGACCAACGAGTACGTCCAACCATCACGAGGAGTCGTCCAAGCACGTGGGGAAAGGTTCAAGACAGTCGGCAATTCCCAGCCAAGGAGGAAATCTTGATCGGGAACCGCACCTTCTTGGTCCAATTCGACGCGTACTTGGTTGGTCTCAATAGTGGTGCGGAGTAGGTGCGATCGCGTCGTAGGGCCGCCAAAATCTGGGGGAGAGATTTTCAACACTCCGTCGATTGAGAGATAGGCGGCGTCGCGATGGAGAGCATCGATCCGCGGCGGCGAAATCCGTGAGGCATCGGGAACTTGAGTAGTGTCGTCAACCACGCCGCGTCCCTGGTTGGCGCCCATCAATGGCCTGCCTGGGCAATAACGGATTCCCGGACAGAACGGAATTCGCAGCCGACGTTCGCGTCCCACCCGTTCGAGCGTTTGCACGTAGGCCAAGCGAACGACCACGAGATCTTCGGGCTGAACGTTGGCCAAATTGAGGGTGAACAGATTGGCTCGCTCGCCTTCGAGCAATGCGGCGCGTTTCCCGGAGCGCCGGGCCTCATCGTAAAGCTCGCGTGCCTTTTGAAGTTCTTCGACCCGGGCGCTGATCACGCGGTCATTGACGTGGAATTCGCAACGATGGACCGCCGCTTCGGCTGGCAGAGGAAACGAGTACAGGCAGTCGAGCGCCTGGGCCGCGGTCTGATGATAGATTTGATCGAGTTCGACATGGGCGACTTCGCCCACAACCTCGAAGCGGACCTCAACCCCTTTGAGAGGGAGCGCGACTCGGGTGTTTTCGAGCCAGCCGATCAGCCCGTGTTCCGGGCTTCGGACGGCGATGAGTTCTGATTTTGGCATAGTAGTGATGATTTTGGAGTGTCAGACAAAATTAGTGTTCAGGACCAGAAGCCGCGGGACTGGCGGAAGGATTACCCAGGATTGCCCGGATTTGTCGGAGCTGCTCGGCCGAAATGGGCGCACTGGACTTGGTCAGCAGTGCCACGTGCGAAGTCACCGGTAGGAGTTGCCACGCCTCGCCCGGAGTCAGTATCGCGGCCGAGGCGGAAGCCGCCCGCGTGGCTCTTGCCTCGGTGCGTCCGCGTTCCCGAATTTCGCGCAAGTCGGCGAGGGATCGACCGAATAACAGCTCGCGGATGCGTCGGAGGGGCAGCCCTTGCGCCTGAAGGAGCCGAATCGCGGTAATTTGCAGTAAGTGCCGTTCGGTGTAACCGCGGCCCCCGCCGGCAACGGGAGCGTCTAGCAAACCGACCGTGCGGTAAAACCGCAGGTTGCGTTCGTTCAGTGACTCTCCCACCTGACCGTTCGCCGGCGTGATGCCGGCCTTGGCACACCAAACATTGACCGCCTCCGCCAGTTCGCTGAGCGAATACTCGGCAGACGGCGTGTCCTCTGGGAGAGGGGCGCGGGCTCGCATGTCCAAAGAATACAGTTAACAGTGTTACTGTCAAATTGGTGCGGAATGGACAGCGCCCTCCCGGATTCGTAGCGTCCCCGTCCATGAACAGTCGTTTGCCGTCAATGGTTGGACTGGCGCTAGGGGCATCGGCGTTGCTGAGCCTGATCGGCCACGGTCAGAGCCTTCCAGTCGGGACGCCGGTCACCGGAATGGCTGCCGTCGTCAACGACCACGTGATTACTTTCCAGGAG
>DLVS01000085.1 GCA_003445095.1 Verrucomicrobiales bacterium | reverse complement strand
CAATTCGCGGACCCGCGGCTGAGCTTGCGCAAATGCCTCCCGCAATTCCGCGAGCTCTGGCAACACGACCTCGGCCATCGCGCTTTCAACCTGGGCCGCTGTAATGTGGTCATGACGGATCAAAAATTCCACGTCGGCCATGTCCTGCGGGTCGTCTCCTCGCATCATTTTTGTCAGGATCAAATCTAAAGTCGCCGGCCGGAAGAGCTGCAGCCACCGAGTGGGTGGGCGAGTGATAGCCACCAAATGTTGCTCCCAGTCACGGCGGAGAAAGATTTGGTCGGCCCGGAAGAGGTGGGTGATGTAGAGGCCATCAGGCTCGAGTTCCGCGTTGGTTGCCTCCTGTGCGTCCCAAAAACCTACGTCCGCCTGCCACGCTGAAACTTCCGGCAGTGGAATGATCGCGTCCACGTCTAGCGAGACCAAAGCTCCCGGCGGAGGCGAATTGAACCCCAAGGCCAGGGCCGCTCGCCCGTAAACAATAAGTCTAACCGGGTGGTCAAGCCTTCGATCCAACACTTGGAGAATTCGTTCCGCGTTGCTCACGGTTTACTCGTAGGACGAATCCAACGCGTCCACAATCCAGGTCCGTTCCGGGTAAATCCCGTCATCGACACGTAACGCGTCGGATGCGGCAACACTCCAGGAATCGGAGACGGTGAAGGTGGCAGCGCATCAAGCAATTGGTTCCAGAAAGGGTTCTCCGGCTCGAAGTGATGCCCAGCTTCCGCAATCTGCCGTCCCGGTTGAACCGCACGTTCCATTCGCAACAGTCGAGCTAGCCGCTTCGGTCGGTTGCCTGGGGCACTCAGCATCGCCGCCCCACAGCGGATGGTATGCGGATCATAGCGTAGCGCGGGACACAACAGGGCGACGGCCAGTTCTTCATTGGGGAAGGTTGTTTCATCCGTGAGTGGTATGGACGGTTCGTCTCCGGTCGAATAATGAGAACAACCCCTTTGAACTGCGAGAATCTCCAGTTCTCGGGGGCCAAATCCTAAGCGCCGTGCCTTTTGTAGCAGCGGCGACAAATGCGCCGTCGTGCCCAGTTTTTCCGCGAGCGTCGGAACGTGCATCGGCCAGAAAGGTGACGCACAGGCCTCTCGTCGTAAATGTTTCCGGACGTTGCTTTATCGTCGCTGATCGAAATCCGGTCATGCCCGTGGACTTGAGTAGCGGAACCTCCAAAGTCCGGAAGTGAATCGAGGCCGTGCAACGCAGACTTGGACTGCGGAGGCACGACTCCGCCATGGATTCACCGTCAAACGCACGTGCAGCGGAAGAGCGACTCCACGCGGCGAACTCATGGCGCTGTCCTGCCGTCCTGCCAGCGCACTCCACGTGGCAATTTGCCGCGCTGCGGCGTCAGGAAGGTTTCCTGCGCGACAGATAAAAGGCATCCTTCGCCAGCGATTCGCCGTTCACCATGATTTGGACCTGGTGGCGCCCCGGATGATGGACCCGGGTGGTGAAGTCGCGAATCCGCTGAACGCGGGCAAGGGACACCGATTCGCCTGGGGCCAGGGTAAGTTCCTTCAATTTGAAAACCTTCGCCGAGGTGCCGCCCGATTTTTTGACGTAGTGCAGGGTGTAATCCACGACCAGTCGCTGGGCCTTGATAGACTTCGACTCGAGTCGAAAGGACAGCCTGATTTGATCCCCCAGGGTGATCTTCTGTGGGCGGATTTGGAGGTCGCGGATCGCCACCTTCGGCTTGTCGCCGGCGCCGATTACAGCGAGCGCACGACGGTCGCCCTTTTTGATCAAGGTTCGGAGCGCACGTTTCGTGATCCAGGCGGTGTGAGGATTCTCCCGGGGCCAGCGCGCTAGGCGGTCCAAAACCCAGCCCGGATGGTCCCTGGTGATGTCGTTGAGGTGGTTCGCCACGGATTTCCGCACGTATAGGCTAGGATCGGTTTTGAGGTTTTCGAGGATCGGCGCCACCGGCGACGGATCGGCGATGAGCGCTTCGAGATGGAAGGACCAAGGCAAACGTGGCCGGCAACCTTCGCTCGCCAATCGTCGAACAGATTCGTTTTCGCTCCGGGACCATCGTTCCATAACTGCCAGCGTGCGTTTCAAGTCGCGCCGCAGAAATTCCCGAACAGCAAACTCCGAGGAGCCAAAGGTCGTGAAGAATTCCAGGGCTTCCAGTGACAAGTCGAAGTCGTCGAGACCGTACTGTCCAACGTAATCCGGCAGAACCAGCGTGACGAAGTCGTGGTCAATGCGGGGGGCAAACTGACGCAAAATGCTCAACGTCTTTCGATAGTCCGACGGCAGGGTGGCCTTCAGGCTTTCCGTCATGCGACGCAACCGTTGCATCAGCGTGAGAGTCTCGAGACCGGGCAGTGCGAGGCCGAGGAAGCGCACCGTGTCGAACGCCGGATAGATTGCACGAATCTCATTGGTCACCTGCCGGAATCGGTTGGCGTCGAACCATTCTTTGAGGGCGGGAGCTTCAGAGGCAGCCATGACGACGGGAAGCGAACCGAGAGAGACAATTTACAGTCAAGATCGAGTGTGCCCTGAAGCTACGAGCCTACGAGCCCCAGATGGGACGCGGACCTCAGTCTGCAGGGGCGTGAATCGCGAACAGACCTTGGGAGTTGTTGTGGGACAGGGCCCGCTGCGAGGTTCCGGCGGGATGAATCCCGCGCCCCGCTCGCCCGCACCTGAAGGCGGAGTCCGACAGGGGCCGTGTGGCCGCGGATGGGAGGTCGCGCTATCTGGGTTCGCTCCCTCGCTGAAGAATCAGGACCCGCACTGATTTGTTCGGCGCCTCAGCGGATGAATGCGCCTCGTTCCCTCGGCGGCTCGGCGGCTCCTTTGCCTCGATACGGCTTCTCTTGCGAGGGCACCTTCCGTATGAACGGCGGCTCGCGACGCCCGATCCGGCGGAGCGCTTTGATGCGCCTTAGAATTCTCAGCGATCTCCATCTGGAGTTTGAAAACTGGACCCCACCCCCGGCCGACGCCGACGTGGTCATCATTGCGGGCGATCTTCATCGAGCCACTCGAGGAGTGCCCTGGATCGAGCAGCATTTTCCCTCCGTGCCGGTAATTTATCTCGCCGGGAATCATGAGTTTTATGGCGAAACCGTAGAAACCGTGCTGAGCGATTTGCGGAAGGTGACACAATTCAGCCGGATTCACTTTCTGGAAAACGGGTCCGTCGAACTTGGCGGTGTGGTGTTCCTCGGCTGCACACTGTGGACCGATTTCAACCTGTTCGGCGATTCCGTGGCGGCCGGACAACATGCGGCGGTGTCGATGAATGATTACCGATTGATCCGCACCCAGCCTTTTCAGCGTCGACTCAAAGGACGCGACACCGCCAGTTACCACGCGCGGTCGCGGCGTTGGCTGGAGGCGGAACTGATTCGACGCCGCGGGCAGAAGATCGTGGTCGCCACTCACCATGCGCCGAGCGCTCAGTCTCTCGATCCCAACTTCGGAGGCGACCTCCTTGGGGCGGCGTATGCCTCGGCGCTCGACGATCTGATCGTACGGAGCGGGCCGGTGTTGTGGATTCACGGACACACGCATCGCTCTGTGGACTACCTGCTGGGTGGCACCAGAGTTTTAGCAAATCAGCGCGGGTATCCGGATCAGTTCGACACGGGGTTCCAACCGGCCCTGGTCGTCGAGATTTAGGCCTTGGATCTGAAATGTGCGATCCCAGATTGAATGGCTCTCCTAATTCACGGCAACGACCAGCGGTTTCACCCTGATTCCGCCGCCCGAAGTTCGCAGAACCAGCTTCGGACCGCCGCCGGCAATTTGACCGCGTAGTTCGGACTTATTCGGTTTGCCTTGGCTGGCGACCGACACGTCGGAGGTGACCCGGCCGCCGGAGCACTCCGCATCGAGATCGAAGCCTACCGAGTCACCAACCAAAACCGTGATTCCGCCTCCCGAGGTTTCGAGATGGCTGTCCCCTGTCGGAGATTTTGGGAACTTGGCGGTGATGGAGCCGCCGGACGTGTCGGCCTGAACCGGCCCCGCCATATCGCCGAGTTCAATGCTGCCGCCGGAAGTCTTCGCCTTCACCGGGCCGGTCGCCGAGCGGATGCGGATGGATCCTCCCGACGTGTCCGCGTCAACGCTGCCGCCCATGACGCCCAATTCAATGCTTCCGCCTGAAGTATCCACCGTCGCTGCGCCCGTGACGCCGGCGATCTTGATGCTTCCGCCCGAAGTGTTGGCCTTGACCGTGCCATCCACTTCTCCTGCGGAAATGGATCCGCCGGAGGTTTCGAGCTTCAGTTGACCTTGAATTTCGGCGACAGAAATCGAACCGCCGCTGGTATCAAGATCCAGGTTGAACTGCTTCGGCACGGTGACTTGATAACGCACCGATAGATTCGGTCCGCGCCAGTTGCGATACTCCGAGGGCATCCGCGCTTTGACCGTAATGGTGTTTCCACTCTGAGCCCAGGTGAGCTGATGGCGTTCGAGGAGCTCCTTGGCTTGGCTGTCGGTGGCCCGTTTGACCTCGCGAATCACCGTCAGGCCCACAGCATTGGTGTCGGCAGTGACGATATCGATGGACCCGCGGTCAGCCGCGATCACTAGGTTGCCGCCAGGAGAAACTTGGAAGACTTGATTAGTGATGGCTTCCAGACCGGAGGCTGGAAGCAATGCCAATTCGGCGGCAGCGAGGATAATCGCGCAGGTACGAAAAATTCTGAGATTCCGAAACGGTTGGATGCGCATACCAAGTGAGTACGCGGGAACAGCGGAGAAAGTTTCCAGGAGTTGCCGATCTCCTCAAGATTTCTGACGGACCTATGAGTCTCTGGGGAATTGTCAGCATATCTGCTCAAGGTTCGAGCAGCTTAATCTTCGAGCAAATGGGAACGAGTGGCGCCGGCAAGGGTAAACCAAGGTCAGTCCGTGACGGTACCGAACGACGTGGCGCTATTCCGCATTAGCGGTACTGACGAGCCGCGGTAGCACTGGAGGATTAGATGAAATCGCCAGAAGGAAGACCGCACGCTTGCTTCGAATATTTCCGTCAGGTCATCCTCCAGTTGTCCGCTCGCGACTGTCGGTGTCGAGCGGTCTTCCCTATGAATTCCTTACCTGCTCTAAACCGTTGGCTTTGTCGTTGGGCTCCCGCAGGGATGTTAGCCGCTCTGGTCGCTCTCATCGGTTGTAGCGCGATGCCTGGAGAACCGAAAACGACGGTGACGCCAACCAAAGCGGGCTCGGCGAATTCGTCCGGAGTTCGGCCCGCCATGATTTATGTGTCGGACTTCTACCTCAATCCGGCCGACATCCAACGCCAGATGCTCGTCCGCGAAGATGGCGTTGCCGGACGGGTCCTCACTCGGGTACGCGGCGATGGCGATCCGGAGGCCAAGGCGCAACAATTAATCAACGTATTATCCCAAAGCATCGTGGACACTCTGAAGAAGGCCGGGTATCGCGCTCAGCGTTTGCCCAATGCTCAGGGATTGCGCGCCGAGTTCCTGCCGCCCGACGCTAAGCTACCCGACCAGGGCTGGTTGGTCGGAGGTTGGTTTACCCGGGTAGACGAAGGGAATCCGGCGATGCGGGCCTCAGCAGGTTTCGGCGCTGGCTCGGAGCACGTGGAAGTGCAGGTCGCCGTTTCCGATCTGGCGACCAACGCTGCCGATCCGTTCCTCCTGATCGGCACCGAGAATCAAGATCGAAGAATGCCGGGTGGATTGGTCGCCCGAAATCCGTATGCCATCGCCGCGAAGATGGTGCTATCACGCGGCGCGACCGAGCGGGACGTGCGCGCCGAAGGAACCGCGATTGCTAATAAGTTAATCGAGTACGTCCAACAAGGCTCACCTCAAGCTGCGAAGCCGACTCCGTAGTGGGACCCGAAACCCGAAGTTGGATCCCGCCTCTGAAGGCGAGGATTGGGGAGCACATCTCTGGCGTGTTGTTTTGGGCGCCCCGCCCGCGATGGCGGTACGGAATGAAGAGTTGGCGCGTGTCGTAACGGAGTCGTTGGCAACCCTTACCTAAAATATTTGCTGCTGCGATCGCCTTGAGAGAGCAAGAACGCCAGGAGGTCGAGGATCTCGTCCTCTTTCAGAGTATTGAGCAGTCCTTCCGGCATTGGCGAAACCTTGGACGGCTCAATTGACTTCACATCCTTGCGCTTCACGTCGGCAAAGGCGTTGGGATCCGTCATGTCCGTCGCGATCATGATCGAGTCGTCGTTGAGGTTGGCGACCCGGCCGATGACCGTCTCACCGTCATTCTTGGTGACCAGGATCGCTTGATATTGGTCGCTGATTTCTTTGTTGGGGTCCACCACGGACTCGAGCAAATCACGCGGGTTGAAACGGCCAGCGATACCGGTGAGGTCCGGTCCGACCGCTCCACCCTCGGTGGCGAAGCGATGACAGTTGTAGCACCCCACGGCACCGAACAACTCACGGCCTCGGTCGTAGTTGCGATGTTGCAACCCGGTCGTCAGGGAAGGTGTCAAATCGTTGACCTGCCATTCCTTCACTACTTGTCGGCCGGTGAGCAAATTCTCCAGCGCAGTCCGTTTGGGTGGTTTGGCATCGAGAATGGGTTTCAGGGCGATCTTCTCGGCGTCGGAAAGCGTGGCGATCGCGTCGTTCTTCATGTCACGCAAAAAGCCCGCGAGACTGGCGCCACCGCGGAAGTTCGCGGCTTTGACGTACCAATTGAAGTACGCTTCACGGAGCGCCGGGGTCCAACCGGTTCGCAACACGCGTAACATTTTCGCGTACGCCAATTGTTCCTCCTGGCTCGGCGCCTTCTCGAGTGCCGCCATCAGTTTCGTGGCTGCTTGAGGCGCCGCGAGATACACCAGCATTTCGCCGAGTTGAAGATTGAGCGCCGCGGTCGCGCCAGGAAAGTTGCCCGGCTCAGCCCGACTGGTTGCCGGCGCGGACTGGGCCGGAAATCGCGACTCAAATCGCTGCGCGAGCTTCAGGCGGGTGGCGTCATCAGGTCGGCCCAGCCGAATAAACGTCAGCGCGTAGGCGCGCAGCACGCCAAGTTGCTGGGTCTTGTTGGCGGAGACCGCCTTCGATTCGTCCAATCGATCAAGTGCGGCGAGTACGGCGGGTTGCAGCGACGGATCGGGTTTCGGGTCGGACGGCTTTCGATGCGGTTCGTCGGTAGCACTAGCGCGAACGAGAGCGATCAGTGCGTTGATGGAGGCGTCCGGTTTCGTTTCCGCCAGAGCTCGCTCGCGCCAAGTGGCGACCGGTTGCCATTCAATCGCCACGCGCGCGGCCGTATTCAGGTAACGGTCGGCATGTCCTAGGAACGGCCACGCAGCGTCAACAGCCTTTGGATCTGGGCGTCCGTGGAAGCTCTCGAGCTTGCGCCGCAATTCCCGCGTCGTGCCGCCGGCTAACTTCATGTTGGAAGGCGCCGTGGATTCGGACCCGGCGTAGGTCACCCGATACAACGCCGACTGAGTTTTGCGGCCGCCAATCGCGAAGTACATCGCGCCGTCGAGCGGATTGATGAGGACATCCGTCAGCGGGAGCGGCTGGCCGGTGATGAATTCCTCGGCGGTACCCATATATCCAGCCCCGTCCGGCTCGATGTGCACCGCATAAAGCTTGCCGTAGCTCCAGTCGCTGGCGAAGTACGCATTCTGATATTTCGCCGGGAACTTGGCGCCATAACCAAACGTGACGCCGGTCGGGGAGCCCGGACCGATGTCCACGACGGGCGGCAACGTATCCGGATAATAGGACGGCCATTTCGAAGCGCCGGACCGCCACCCAAAGTCGGCGCCGCTCGCCACGAAACAGATGCGGGTCGGCCGATACCACGGCGTGTTCATGTCCCATTCCATATCGGCATCAAAGGTGAACAAGTCCCCGTCGCGATGGACGGCGGCGTCATATTCATTACGGAACCCCACCGTCTGCAGATCCCAGTTCTTGCCTTCGGGATCAATCTTGGCAACCCAGCCACCGGGCCCGAGCACGCCTTTCATGAAGCCATTGCCGTCCCACAAGCGTGGCAGCAGCAGGTCTTCGCCCCAGTGTTTCGGCACTTGGGAACCGCTGAGCTCCGTGATCTTCGTTTGATTGCCGACGATGATGAAAAGGCCCTTGCCGTCCGGCGTAGGTACGATCGCGTGCGGACCGTGTTCGCCGCCGCCGTCGAGCTTGCGCAACAGCTTCACCTCGTCGAACCGGTCATCGCCGTTGGTGTCGCGGACCCGATACAATCCGCGCCCTTGGAATGCCTCATTCGCCACCATCACATACAGACTGTCGAACGCGTACAGCAAGCCCTGCGCTTGGCCGATGGGCAGGTCGATCTTGTCGATCTTGAGCCCGTTGGTAGTGCCCAACGGCGGGAGCGTGATCCGATAGAGCGGACCATATTGGTCGGAGACGATCAGACGTCCCTTGGGATCGGTACACATTGCCACCCAAGAGCCCTCGTTGTCTTTGGGCACGGTGTGCAGCAACTCTACCCGAAAATCCTTGGCCACTTTGAGAGCGGAGACCGGCGTCGCCGTGCCCGCGAAGCGATCTTGGGCCATCGTGCTGCAGAACGATAGACCGGCTAACCCAGCGGCAAGCCCGACTCGCCATGAACCAAATCGGAGAAACATGGGCGACAGTCTGAACGCGCAGTCAAGCAGGCTCAAGCTTTGGACATGAGATACGATGGCGGGCCAGTGAGGTTGGGAGCGAAGGTGGTGACATCAAACGACGTCGATGGCCTTGTGCTGTCGTCGCCAGTTGGGAAACATCCCAAGCGGGCGAGCGTCACTCCGATCCGAAGCGCAGGGAAATCATCGGCGTATCGCGGATCACCAAAAACAACGCCTTAGCAGGGAGCATCGACCACATTGGTCACGCCGCCGCTGAGGGTTGGGCAGAACATATTCTCCAAGCCACTCTTGGTGAGTTATTGGGCGTCCTCAACAATGCGGGGCCAAGCGCCTCGGACACTGCCGTGGTGGCGAATGAGTTGAGAGAAGTTGGGCGAGTCCGGGTCGGGATTGACGGGCTGGCCCGCGGCGTTGACGTAAAAGCACCCCAGTTCCTTGGCCGTCAGACGCGCCACCAATT
>DLVS01000376.1 GCA_003445095.1 Verrucomicrobiales bacterium | reverse complement strand
GAGGGCCAGGGTGGGGGTGGGACCACCATTGTTCTGGAGCGGGCCGAGCATGGGGTCGGACACCCCGACGAGGTCGGCGTTGACTCCGTTGGTGAACCCCGTGCTGGGATAGGGCGCCCCAATGAGATTGTGGCTTTGCGAAGTGAACGCTCCGAAGAGATCCCAGCCGATCCCATTGCTGCCGGGCTGGCCAAAGCCCGTTCCCCTGCCGCCAGCACCCGACGTGTTGAGGCCGACCAACGTGCTCCTCAGGTTGGCGGGAGACGCGCTAGCGGCGTTGTAGATGCCTCCGCCATTGCCACCGTTGCCGGCTCTTGTGTTCATGCCGGCACCGCCCTGGCCTGCACGATTACCGCTCAGGGTGCCCGCCGTCACTGCAAGGCTGCCGGCATTGTAGATGGCGCCGCCGTGGCCCCCCAGCGGCCCCGGACGCCCGACATTCGACACGCCACCCCTGCCCGCGGTGTTGCTGCTCACCGTGGAATCGAGCAGGACGAGCGTCCCGGCATTGTAAATGGCGCCGCCTGCGCCACCGGCTCCACCGGTCACGCCACGGCCGCCCGCGCCCGCGGTATTGCTGCTCACCGTGCAGGCGGTGAGACTCAGGTTTCCAATATTGCAAATTCCGCCCCCCGCGCCCCCTTCGCCCCCCACACCAATATTGGCCGAGAAAGCGGTGCTGGCGTTGCCGGCCGAATTCCCGCTGATGGCGCAGGCAGTTATCGTCAGGATCCCGGCGTTGTAGATGGCGCCGCCATTTCCGCCGCGCGCGCCGGCCGTGGCGCCATCCGGTGCGCGGCCATTGCGGAGGGTGAGGCCCGAGAGGTTGACCGTCGCATTGGACGCCACGTTGAAGACCCGGCTCGCTGCGTTTCCGCTCACGTCCAGGCGATCCGCTCCCGGACCGGCCAGGGTCACGTTTTTCGAAAGGAGCAATTCGCCGCTGGTGAGCGTGATGGTTCCGGTGACCGCGAGGTTGATGGTGTCGCCGGCGGCGGCGTCTTGAATCGCCCGGCGCAACGACGCGGGTCCGCTGTCATTCGTCCTGGTGACCGTGAGGGTGTTCGCCTCCGCCGACGGCGCAAGCAGGAGGGCGGTGGTGACCGGCAGCCAAAGGGCGCAGGAGTGATTGGTTTTTCGGATCATGTTTTTGAGGAGTTGAGCCATGGGGTCCGCCGGCCTGGCTCCGGCCGTGCCGCGAGGGACGGCAACGGCGGGAGGCCCAGCCCAGGCGGCTGAAATCAAGGCCGGGGCGTGAGCACCAGCCTCTTCATCGTCCAGGTGGCGGTGGCGGTGGTGGGTGAAGTAAACATCACCACTTCGTTGATCTCACCCTGGCCTCGGGCCGACGCATAGGTGCCGGTGCCACCCGCAAAGGTCACCTGATACTGCGCGTGGTAGATTCCGGGGTTGGCCGGATCCGGCAGTGCCGTGCCCGACACGATCAGCTCCAGGCTGCCGGCCCCATCGAGGGGAGTCAGGGTGGCGGTGCCGTTGATCACGACCGGCTGCTCCGGCTTGCTCGGAAAACGCGCCTCAAGCTCGGCGTTGTCCAGGCAGGGGCTCAGCGCCCCGCTCTGCACCACGCCCACCACCGTCGCTTTGAAAACGGCGGGATCGGAGGTGGGGGCGAGCACGGCCGAGACACCGCCATTGGCGCGCAGGGGAGTAACGAGGGCGGGCGGGCCTCCGTGGGCCTGGGCGGGGAAGCTAAAGAGAACGAGCAGCGCGCATTCGACGGCGAGCACGCAGCGCCGGGTCAGGCTGAGAGGTTTCATGAGAATTTTCCTTTTTTCGTCCGAATGGCTGCACCGTGCCTCGGCGTGCCCAACGGACGGGCTATCCACGTGGGGTGACGGCCGGATTTAACGGAAAATCTCGGTTAAAATGCCTCCGGCCATTTCGTGTATAGACTGTGCTGATCGCTCCCGTGGAGACTTTGCCCCGCATGCCCGGCCCCCTCTTTGATCCGATTGCTACGCGGCACAGCCTATTGGAACGGCTGAAGGATTGGGGCGATCAGACGGGCTGGCACGAGTTCTTCGATTCCTACGGGCAACTGATCTACAACGTGGCGGTCAAGGCCGGGTTGACCGACGCCGAGGCGCAGGAAGTGGTGCAGGAAACCGTGATCGCCGTGGCGCGGACGATCGGGGAATTCAAGGCCAACCCGGCGCGCGGGTCCTTCAGCGCGTGGCTAATGAAACAGACGCGCTGGCGGATCGCGGACCAGTGGCGGAAGCGCCGGTCGCCGGTGTCGGCGGCCTGGGATCCCGGACGCGCCCGGCGCGTGGAAGACGAAGCGGATTCAACGGACCCGCTGGAGCGCCTGCCGGATCCGGCCCTGGACCTCGCCTTGGAGGGAGCGTGGGAACAGGAGTGGGAGTCGCACCTGATGACCCTGGCCCTGGAGCGAGTAAAGCGCCAGGTGAGTCCGCGCCAGTTCCAAATGTTTGACCTGCACGCGCTGCAGAAGCTTTCCGTCCAGGACACGGCGCGGACGCTGAAGGCCAGCGTGGCGTCGGTGTACATGGCCCGGTATCGGATCACGCGATTGGTGAAGCAGGAGCTGTCAGCCTTGATAAACGAAGGCAGGTGATTCGGGCGCGGGATCGTGAAGCCAGGGCCGGACTGGGGCTTGAGACGACCCGCAGATTGCAGGCTGGCGGGTGCGCCCTGTCGCCTGGCCTGGTCCCGTCGGTCCGCCAGTCTGCGTTGAAACTTCCGCCGTGCGTTCCGGGAACGGTTGTAGTAGTAAATTTTTTTGTGGAAGTTTCGGATCAAGCACTTCGTCCGGCAGGCCGCCCGGAGCCGTGTCTGCGGTTCGACACGCCTTGCGTGCGAGTTCCGGACCACGAGCTGGTTCGGCGGATTGGGATTGGTGCTTTTGGTGAGGTGTGGCTGGCGCGCAATGCCGTGGGCACGTTCCGCGCGGTCAAGATCGTCCAGCGCGACGCCTTCGAGGCGGAAGCCAATTACGAGCGCGAGTTCCGGGGACTGCAGAAGTTCGAGCCGCTCTCAAGATCGCATGAAGGACTGGTGGACATCCTCCACCTTGGGCGCGACGAGGAGGCGGGTCATTTTTTCTATGTGATGGAACTGGCGGACGATGCGAACGCGGAACGCCAGGACCAAAACGCGGAATCCCGAACCGCCCGGGAAAGCTTCGAGTTTTCCGGTTCCAGCCCCCAGCCTGGCAATGTCGTCCGGCCCCGGTCCTCCGAGCTGAAAGCTGAAGACTTCAAGCCGAACACTTACGTGCCCCACACGCTGCGGGAGGATCTGAAACGCGGCGGCAGCCTGCCGTTGGCCGACTGCCTCTCGATTAGTGCGAAACTCTGCGCGGCCTTGGGTTGCCTCCACTCCCAGGGTCTGGTTCACCGCGACATCAAGCCTTCCAACATCATCTTCGTGAGCGGGGAGCCGAAGCTCGCGGACATCGGGCTGGTGGCCGCGATGGACGACGCGCAGTCGCTGGTGGGTACGGCAGGCTACATTCCACCCGAAGGACCGGGCACGGTGCAGGCGGATTTGTTCAGCTTGGGCAAGGTGCTCTACGAAATGGCGCTCGGTAAGGACCGCCAGGAGTTTCCCCAACTACCGCCCGATCTTTCGTCCCGCGCTGACTATGCCGGGTTGCTTGAACTCAACGAGATCATCCTCAAGGCGTGCGAGACGGATCAGGATCAGCGCTACCGCAGTGCGAAGGAAATGGCAGACGACCTCGAATGGCTGCGCCGGGGAAGGTCTGTCAGGCATGCGCGAGCCACCGGGCGGGCCTGGAGAACCGCGAGGAACGCCGCCGCTGCACTCGCCGTGATTGCGTTGCTGGTGGCGGCACTCCTGCTCGTGAACCAGGCGCGACGTGGCCATGTGCCCGATCCTGAGGCCGCCCAGCTGTACGAGGAGGGCCGGTGGCACTACAGCCAGTTGACGCCCGCGCATCACGCAAAGGCCCTGGAAAAACTCACCCAGGCCTTGCAACGAGATCCGAAATTCACTCGGCCGTACGGCGAGTTGATGGCCCTTTACACCTGGAACCAGTTGCCTGGAGTCACGAACGAACATATCCGCCTGCAGCGGGTGCAGGAAATCGCCCAGCGGGCGCTGGCCGCCGATCCCGACAGTGCCGAGGGCTACACGGCGTTGTCCTGGTCCCGATTTCTCCAACGCGACTGGCGGGGCGCCGAAGCCGACATCCAGCGCGCCCTCCGCCTCAATCCCGAACTGGCGCTCGCGCACGATGTGTACGCCTTCTATCTGTCAATGCAGGGCCGGGGCAAAGAAGCCCGGCGCGAAGGGCAGCTCTCCGCGAATCAACCGCCCCTCTCCCGACGCGCCTCGGCCGTCATTGCGGCCTGGCCGTTCATGGCGGAACGCCGGTTCGACCTGGCCATTGCGGGACTCCAGCGGGTGCTCGACCTGGATCCCGAGTTCGCGATTGGATACTCCTATCTGGGAGACTGCCACGACGCCTCTTCCAACTACGTCGCCGCCATCGAGGCTTACCGGAAATCTGCCCAGCTTCTGGGAGCGGATTCCGCCAGGATTGAGGCGGTTTTCGGATCTCTCAGGCGGGCCTACGACGCCGGTGGACGGGAGGGCTACTACCGCCAATGGATTGAGCTGCTCACGGCCGAACTCGATCTGCCGGAGAGCGAACGATGGCTCGGGTGGACTTGCCTGAACCTGGCGGGATGCTACGCGCGAATGGGGGAGTCGGAGAAGGCGCTGGACCTTCTCGAAGCGCACTTCGACGAGCCGCAGGAGTGGCATCAGATCAAGTTTGTTCCCGGCTATGACAGCCTGCACGGCGAAACGCGCTTCAAGGCACTGGTGAAGCGGGCGGGCCTGGAACCCTGACGCAGGGCTTCGCGCGGGAAACCCTCATTCCTCGGGGATCAGGTCCTGTAACCACCTCAAGTCCGCCAGGTCGTTGGGTGGCACGGCAGAAACCCAATAAGCCTTGCTCTTTGGCGCTCGCCAACAGTGATGCTCGACGTGGCCGTCGGCATACGAAAGGTTGCAGCCTTGCCGGTGCCAGTCCCCCGGACTGTCCACCCAATGGTTCTCCCAATCGGCATCCCATCCCAAACCAAACGGGACCAGGTAAAACGCGCCGCTGTCGCAGATGCCGGTGTCGAGGAAGCCGAAGACTCGTGCGGGATGCTTCAACGAAGCCAACTTCCGCTGCATGTGGGGCCGCTGCGGATCAAACTCCTCCGGCCCGTTCAGCCACCCATTCAGCTTGTAGCTGCGGGTGCTCGGCAGGCGGGGATCAACCAGTGTGACAGTCCGGTCGCCCGGGCAGCGGTATATTCTGACCTGCGGGTGGTAGGGGAACTGCACGCCCTTCTGGACATTGGTGGTGGAAGTATCCCACTGGGCGTTGCCTTCGACCCAGGAGCCAGGGAAGGAATAGTAAATATCATTCGCATCAGGCCCGTCTTTGTTGGGCACGAGCCCGTCGTCGTGATCGAGCGCATACAGCAGCCAGCCGAGCTGCAGTTGCCGGAGATGGTTCAGACAGGCGGCCGACTGCGCGCTGGCCCGGGCCCGGCCCAGCGCGGGGAACAGCATCGCCGCGAGAATCGCGATGATCGCGATGACAACCAGCAGCTCGATCAAGGTGAACCCGCCAAGCCGCGATCCGAGGTTACCACGAACTTCCATTGGCCCGCGACAACGCATCTGAATACTCAGAGTATGGGAGTTGGATTCCAACTGACCTCGCTCACGAAACTGCCGACGCCGAGCCGGCTGTCGAATCGAAAAAACAGTCCCGGAACCGACGTTGGTCGCCGGCCGGCTCCGGAGCCAGATTTCCAGCCAACATTCTGCGGGGTTTGTCGTAGGCGGCGCGCCGGCCGCCCCGAGTGAGTCGCGGATGTGCGGCGGCGACTGCAGCGGGAGAATCTCGACGGTCGCCTCGGTCCGTCACTGACAGTGAGCCAGCCTGAGCGGTGAACGTGTTGTTCGCCCGCTATGACTAATACTGGGAGAAGTAAGTGTTCTGTTGCAGCCACAGCACGTCCGGATTGTTCGGCGAGTTTGTTGACATCAACTTTTGTCCTGCGACCGGCGGGCGAGTCCTGGGGTCCTGCCAGCGGTGCGCCTCCACGTGACCGTCGGCAAAGGATAACGTGGCGGCGCCTCGGTGCTGGGAGCCGGGAAAGCTCAAAAGCTTCGCGCCACTACCCCGAACCGGACTGGTCCGAAACGCAATGGTGTTGATGCTGTCCGGGTGTTCGTCGAGAAAAACGAACTGGGCTGAGGGGTTGGGAATTGCGCCGACGGTCAGGGGACCGAGGTGAGTTGGCCGATCACTGAAACAGTCAATGCAACGCCCCACGTGGACATTCATCGAGATACTTCGCACGCGCTCATGCCTCTGACCATTGATGGTCGCCGAGCTCTTGTCCGCCGGGCATTTATAGAGGAGCGGGTCCTTACTGTAGTCGCCCAGGCGGGCGTAGGCTGGGTCCACCAACAAACTGGTGTTCGTGTTGTCCGAGTGATCTTCGGCGTAACTCATGATTCCTTGCGCCCACCAATACTGCCGGTCAGTCCACGGTCCGCCCGGTGAAATCTCCCCATTTGGAGGTAATTTATCGCCGTAGTCGGCGGCATAGAGCAACCACGCAAGCTGGATTTGTTTCTTGGCGTTCAAGCAACTCGCCGTCTGCGCCCGGCTTCTCGCTGACGAGAGAGCCGGCAAGAGGAGCCCGGCGATCAGCGCAATCATTGCGATGACTACCAAGATCTCGATCAAGGTAAACGCGCC
>DLVS01000681.1:5618-9115 GCA_003445095.1 Verrucomicrobiales bacterium | reverse complement strand
CCGGCCCGTAAATTCATGTCCATCACACCGGCGATGGTATTGCCGAATTCGGCGGGAAACGCTCCGGTCAGGAAATCAGACTGACCCAACATAATCTTCTGGGCAGTGTCATTGCGCGGCGGCGCAGCTTCAGCCAACGGGGTGGACGGTTTGTCCGCGCGGACTGGTTGGAGGCGTTCCGATGCCGGGCGCAACCGGACATAGTTTGTCTTTTTTGCCGGGCGGTCCGGCGGGCCATCATGACCGCACAGCCAGAATGAGAGTTCTCGGGGAGCTCGAAATACGGGCGAACTCAACACGCCCGTTAAAGACTCATCCGGAGGCAAACTGGAAAGCACTCGGACCTTCGTGCCGTCAGCGGCCGGTCGCTCCTGATACGCCCAAGAAGCCAGATTGTTGTAGCCGTTGAGGGGAATGCTGGCCCATCCGAGCGAGTTGGCATCCAACGAGGAGAATGCTTGCTGCGCGATCTCCGTGCCCCAACCACGCAAGCTGGCAGGCAATTCGGCCCCGCGTTGTTGGAGGCCCTTTTGCATCCCGTTGAACAGCGACAATTGAGTCTTCAAGTCGTCAGCGAACTTTGCCTTTGCGTAAGCAGCCACCTGCGGCAGGTCGCTTTCCGGCGCATAACGCGCCGCGTGCTCCAACGCCGGGGCGATGCTGGCTGGATCCGTATCGAACCGCCGGAGGTTGCGCAGCACGAACGAAGCAGCCTGCGGCGTCTTCACTGTCAAGGCCACGCTGGCCAGCGCCAACTGGTTGTCGTCCGTCCAGTCTGATCGAGACAGGATCGCGTTGAAGGTGGTCGCGTCGGCGAGCTGATTGCGCAACGACTGACGGACCACGTAGCGCAGGTGCGTATCCCCTCCCGGCACCAGAGCCAGGAGGTCCAAGAGCGGGCGCACACAGCTCAGGTTCGGCAGATTTCCCAGCGCGTCAGCAGCGCAGCGTTGAACGAGGGCGTCCGAGTCGCCAAGTCCCCGAGTCGCCGCGGCGCGCACCGCTTGAACAACTTCCGCTGGAATCGGCAGTCCCCGAGAGACCTGATATAGAATGTCCGCCATGATACGCTGGGCGTGGATACGCAGGAGCGGATCGCCCGCACTCGCGGCAACTTGGAGCTCTGGTAATCCCATGCCCCCCAGCCGGTGGAGCAGCCACAGCGCGTGCACGTGTTGGAACGTATTGGCCGGATTCTTCACGGCAGCGAGAACGGCCCCCGCGGCTGAATCGCCCCAGCGGTCCTGAATCTCGCTCATCGCCAGCAATCGTCGCGCTAAGCTGGGGGAACCGAGTTCCGAGATCAGCCCGTTGAGATCGCTCGGCAACGCCGGTGGCCGCAGGTTGGCCTTCCCATCGTTTCCTCGGTACACGACGCGCCAGAGACGCCCGCGCTCGCGGTCTCGGCCTGGATGAGTCAAGGGCACTTCGTAATGACCAATGATTCGGTTGTAGAAGTCCGCCACGTAAAGCGCGCCGTCAGGCCCCAAAGTGTTGTCCACCGGACGGAACCACGGATCCGTGCTTGTCAGAAAATCGGGCTGCTCGGTGGCCTTGGGTGTTGAACCGATGAAAGTGATTTTGTCCCGGTTCAACCGGCTTGTCATGACGTTGCCGATGAAGAAGGTGTCCTGATATTCGGTGGGCCAGAGGTCGTCGGTATAATAACAAGCGCCATCAATCGCGGTGCTGCCATGGGCGTGTTCGAGCATCACCGGCGCATAGCCGAGGCCGTCATGCGGCTTGCCGAAGCTGGGATACCAACCGCCGTTGAGAAGCTGGTAAATGGGCGCGCTGTGACAGTCGCTCGAATAGAGATTTCCGCGCGAATCCCAGGCGAGTCCGAACGGATTCACCTGGCCATGGGTGTGTTGTTCGATCCGCGAACCATCCACGCGAATTCGGTAGGTGTTGCCGGAATTGAGATCGACGTGGCTGCCATCTCGCGCCGTGACGTGGGAGTCGTTGTTGTAGCCGTGAGTCGCGTAGAGCCAGCCGTCGAAACCGCGCCGAAACGACGCCTGGTTGCCATGCGTATCGCGGGTGTGGTCAAACGGCCCGTACAGAGCCTCCTTTTTATCTGCCTTGCCATCCCCATCGGTATCTTCCAACACCCAGATGTTCGGGATGGACCAGACGATAGCTTTCCAGTGGTTCGCGTCGGTTCGGAAGGGGTAAACCCCGATGGGAATGTTGAGGCCATCTGCAAATTGCGTGACCTTTCGAGCGCGACCATCGGGACCGAAGTCCTCAAAGATCATCAATCGATCCCGGGCGGGCCGGTTCGTCGGGGCGGCCCATGGATACTCGATGGAGGTAGTCACCCAGAGCCGGCCCGTGGCGTCGAAGGCCATGTTCAGCGGTTTGTTGATGTCGGGCTCGGCGGCGACGAGCTGAATCTCGAATCCCGGCGGGAGCTGGAACTTCTTCTGTTGCTCGGAGGGAGGGAGCGGCTCAGTCGTTCGGACTCCTAAGGCCAATTCGTCTTCGGCTCCAAATACTGTTTCGAACAGGCCCAATCCGGCCGCCAACGACGCGGCGAAGACCGACCGGAGCATCGAACCGTGTAAACGCATGGGGTACACGGACGCAGAGGGTAGCGACGAATTCGAACGAGGGAAGACTCTACCGCCGCATGGCTCACCGGGAGATCCGTCCCACCGCCATGATGGAACAGGCTTGAACGACGTTCAGACCAACTCGTTCCGCTTCCGCGATAACTTCCGGCGACTCGGTTCCAGGATTCAACCACAGTTCGTCACACCCGCGGGCCGCAATCTCTGGGAGCAGGCGAAACAAGACCTCGGGCGGCACATAGACGCTGACCAAGTCAGGGCGCTTCGGCGTGTCACGAACGGACGCATAGGCCGGCAGCCCTTCAATCTGGCGTTCGTGAGGATTGATGGGGAAAACGTGATATCCGTTCTGCCGGTAAGCTCGGACAGCCTTGTTCCCGTACTTGGCGCGGTTGGCCGAAGCGCCGATCACGGCGACCGTTTTGACAGGAGTACTCATCGGAATATGAACCTTCATCGAGAGCCTCGACTCTCAGATATTCGACACATCACCGCGAAATGCCGGCCCGGAACTGCGCAGGGCGCCATCCCTACCGTTTGACTGGTTCATCGAGGGGATGTCATGCGCTCACGAAGCACCGGTTCCAGAACCATCCACACATTACTCGCAACCATCGCGTGGCCCTCGGCGGTCGGGTGGATCTGGTCAGGTTGATTGAGCGACGGAACGCCTCC
Organism: Verrucomicrobiales bacterium; assembly: GCA_003445095.1. Taxonomy (GTDB): domain Bacteria; phylum Verrucomicrobiota; class Verrucomicrobiia; order Limisphaerales; family UBA9464; genus UBA9464. Next base: position 5,864 of record DLVS01000681.1, on the reverse strand, counting down.
CACACCTTCGAGGAGAAAAGGAATGAGCGTCGCCTTTTGCTCGCGAGCGACCTCGGGGAATACCGCTCGAAACTTCGTGGCGTAATCTTCACCCATATTTGGGGGCATTTGCATTCCCGCCACCACCACGCGGACCTCCGGATTCTTTTCCCGAGTTCGTGTGATGATGCTGACCAAATTACTTCGAGTGGCTTCGATCGGGAGTCCGCGCAATCCGTCGTTGCCTCCCAGTTCAAGAATCAAGAC
>DLVS01000681.1:0-5537 GCA_003445095.1 Verrucomicrobiales bacterium | reverse complement strand
AAGGGAAGCTTCGCCGTAGTAATTTTCGTTTGCAGTTGAGCCGGAAACGCGTCGGCGGGATCGACGCCAAAACCCGCCGCTAGCGAGTCACCGAGGATGATCACCGTTTTCGAAGCAGTCGTCGGCATCCCCTCCGCGCCTTCAAGACTGGCGAAAATCCCTCCGAGCAATCCGAGGGCGATCAGGATGAGCCACAAGTTCAGCCGAGACCGGCGCGCTGCGCAAATCATCGGACCAATGGATTCGCCGTGAATCTGTCTGTCAACAAATGCGCTCGATGCCAGCTTCGTCTATCTGGGCCCGGCTTCGGCCGCCATCGACGCGGCTGGATGGACGACTGGATTCTTGGGATTGCCCAGGTATCGCTTGAGTCCGTTGCGAAAGTCTACTGACACCATTCCGAAAGTGCGTTGAGCGGGATCGGGGTCGCCGACGTTGTCCTCCTGGAGCATGGTTAGTTGGTCGCGACTCAGCGGAGAGGCTGAACCCAACAATCGGGGGAAAATGGCCTCGAGCATGGCCGCTTGAAGTCGCGCCAGCGTAAGGGGAATTCTCAGTTGCCATCGTCGAAGTCCCATCACCGACGTCAAAGTCTCCAGCACTTGGGTAAAACTCAGTCGGTCGGGCCCACCCAGGTCGTACGTTTGTCCGATGCTGTTGGGAACCGCGAGTGCCGCCACAAAACACCGGGCGACTTCCTCGACCGCCACTGGCTGAAGCAATCCCGCGCCGGTTCCCATCACAGGCAAGAACGGCGACCAGCGCGCGATGCGGGCGAACAGAGTGGTGAAATGATCTTCGGGTCCGTAGATCAGACTCGGGCGGAAGATGGTCCAACGGAGACCGCTCCGGCGGACGCTTTCCTCGGCGGCCCATTTCGATTGGTGATAACGCGAGACCGCGTTCGGCCGAGTACCCAATGCGCTCATGTGAAGGAAGCGCGTGATTCCCGCTGCGCGGGCGGCGTGGACGGCGTTGGCAGTACCGGTGGCGTGAACCCGTTCAAACGTTTGTGGCCCGACCTCACCAATAATCCCGACCAAATGGATGATGGCCTCGGTGTCGGCGAACGCAGCGGGCAAGGTGGCGAACTCGAGAACCGATCCACGGACAAATCGGATCCCCGGTTCCACGGGCCGTGACCCGCGCGCGAGCACGCGGACGGAGTGGCCAGCGGCAGCGAGTTGCCGGACGATCTCGCGCCCAGCGAACCCACTGCCTCCCGTGACCAACACCTTCACGCAGCTACAGTACCGGAAACCATTCGAAGTGCACGCCGATGAACGTGGGGCGAGTAGATCGCGGACAGAAGGATGCGCTATCTTGGTATGGCGAGTGAAGTCGTGGCCGGTTGGAAATGCTTAGCCCGTGGTGAAGTTGAGTGCGCCTCGTTCCCTCGGCGACTACGACATGCAAGGCCACCGGCTTGGCTATTGCCGACGGATTCCGACTTCCCTGATGCTCGACGCCATGTGGCGGAGCATTCCTTTGTGGTTGTTGGTGATTATCTTTGGATGGGGCAGTGCTGGTTGCGCGGCGCGCGTCGAAAGTGCCAAGGTTGCCAACTTAGAAACTGTGGGTCGTCGCGGGACAAATCGTGCGGTTCTTCCCGTGAATCAGGTCGTCACACCCCTAGGTGTACAGGTTGAGCTTCCGGGCTTGCGTCCTCAAGGACTGGCCTTGTCACCCAACGGCCGCGTTTTGGTGGCGTCGGGCAAGACGAGTGAGCTGATCGTGTTGGATCCTCTAACCGGCGCCATTCTTCAGAAGGTTGGATTACCAAATGAGAAGCTCAACGAACCGGCGCCTCCCATTGTGTCGCCGAACATTCTGCAACCCGACAAAGAGGGACAGTTGAGTTTCACTGGCCTCGTCTTTTCCCCCGACGGGCGCCGCCTTGTTCTCAGTAACGTCGATGGCAGCCTCAAGGTCTTCAACGTTGCCTCGAACGGGATGGTCACCGCTTCGTACTCGATTCCATTGCCGAACGCCAATGCCCCGCGACGCAAGGAGGAGATTCCGTCGGGCCTCGCGTGGTCAACTGATGGCACCCGTCTGTATGTGTGCGGCAACCTTTCCAATACCTTGCTCGAACTCGACGCCGGCACGGGTCAGGTGCGGCGGACTTTCGAGGTCGGCGTGGCACCGTATGATGTCGTGTTGGTAGGCAACAAAGCGTATGTTTCTAACTGGGGCGGACGCCGCCCCCAGCCAGGTGATCTGGTCGGTCCCGCCGGTCGGGGCACGGAAGTGCGGGTCGATCCGGTTCGGCACATTGCGAATGAAGGCAGCGTTTCCGTGATTCCGTTGGGGGGCGCCGGCGGCGCCGGGAACGCGCCAACAGAAATTCTGACCGGACTTCATGCCAGCGCGCTGGCCGTTTCGCCTAACGGTCGCTACGTCGTCTGTGCCAATGCGGCCAGTGACAATCTCAGCGTCATTGATACGCGCAGCGATACCGTCGTTGAGACGATTTGGGTGAAACCCAAGCCCTCGGATCTTTTCGGGGCGTCACCGAATGCGCTGGCCTTCGACCGTTCCGGCAAGAAGTTGTATGTAGCCAACGGCACGCAGAACGCAGTGGCAGTCGTGGCCTTCGATCCGAGTGATCGCGAGTCGAGGTTGCTTGGCCTGGTGCCGGTGGGCTGGTTTCCGGGAGCCGTGGTGGTTGATGCGCCCCGGAGCAAACTGTACGTCGCGAATATCAAAGGGTTGCCGGCTCGACCTCGGCCTTACAAGGAAGCGCCCGTTGGATCCGGCGCTGAGGGTTTCAATTCGCACCAATACTCTGGATCGTTGTCTTTGGTACCCGTACCGCGGTCGAGTGACTTGCCGAAACTCAGCGAAACGGTCTGGCGCAACTTGCGACGCGAGCGAGTGGCCGACGCCTTGCAACTACCTCGGTCCGGACAGCCGGCTCGGGCCATTCCCGAACGTATTGGGGAGCCCAGCCTGATCAAACACGTCGTTTATGTGATCAAAGAAAATCGCACCTACGATCAAGTGCTGGGCGATCTCCCCCAAGGCAACGGGGATCCTCGATTGTGCATCTTCGGCGAACGCATCACGCCGAATCTGCATAAGTTGGTTCGGGAATTCGTGCTGCTCGATAACACGTACTGCGCGGGCATTCTGAGTGCCGACGGACACCAATGGAGCACCACCGCTTTTGCCACCGACTATATGGAGAAATCGTTTGCCGGATTCCCGCGGAGCTATCCGGACGGCATGGGCGAGGATGAAGACGATGCGCTGGCCTATTCTCCGGCGGGTTTCATTTGGGATAGCGCACTGAAACACGGCATCTCGATTCGCGACTACGGAGAGTTCATGGCGCCCGCCGTCAAATGGCGGGATTCCAAGAAGAAGGGGGCACCGGATTTCCTGGCTTGTTATCGGGCGTGGAAGGGCGAAGTGAACGACGTAATCTTTGCTAGTTACCCCATGGTGGAGACGATCCGGCCGTTTTCGCCGACGAACTATGTCGGTTGGGACATGTCGGTCCCAGACCAATACCGAGCGGACTTCGTCATCAAGGAGCTGAATGATTTCGTTGCGAAGGGGACCTTTCCGCGACTCACGATCATTTGCCTTCCCAACGATCACACGAGCGGTACCAGCAAGGGCACTCCGACGCCCGCCGCGTGCGTGGCCGACAATGACCTGGCTTTTGGTCGGATTGTGGAGGCGTTGAGTCATTCTCCGTTCTGGAAAGAGATGGCGATTCTAGCGATAGAGGATGATCCGCAGGCAGGTTGGGACCACGTGAGCGGGTATCGAACGACCGCCTATGTGGCGAGCCCCTATGCCAAACGGGGTGTAACCGTCAGCACGCAGTACAACACGACCAGCCTGCTCCGCACGATCGCGCAGATCCTCGGAATGAAACCGATGAATCAGTTCGACGCGAGTGCTCTTCCGATGTGGGATGCGTTTACCGATTCGCCCGACTTCACACCGTTCACGGCGGTACCCAATCAAGTTCCGCTGGATCAAATGAATCCCGATCCCAAGGCGCTCCACGAGCCGGTTTTGCGTGGGGATGCGCTCGCGTCGGCACAAATGAACTTTCGAGAAGTAGATCGCGCGCCAGAAGACCAGTTGAATCGCATTTTGTGGAGGGCGATGAAAGGAACCGCGGAACCCTACCCCGAGTGGGCCGTAACAGCGGGGACTGAGGAAGAAGAAGAGGAGGAAGGGCGGTAAGCGCGGGTCCGAGGACCGCAAGCGGCCTACCAGCTAGCTGCGCCGGAACTACTCCTCCCGAAAGAGCAACGTTTGGTAATCGCGAGCCCCTGAGCGGCGGATCAACGCGTAGTAGGTTCGCTTAGCCGGGCCCAAGGCCGCCAAGACTCGCACGACGAAAGTGGTGCTTTGCGTGGTGAACAATTGTTGGAATCCCGTACCGGCCGGACCGAGCACCCGAGAGATATCGCCACCGCCCCGAGCCGGTTGTTCCTCCCGAATTCTGAGCACTTCTCCCGCCAGGGAGGTATCTCCCCCCAGGACTAAGGCAATCACATCTCGGTTGGCGGTATTGATGTTAACCCGGCCGCTCGACAACGCGCAGAAGATCGAGTTCAAGCCGATCGTGGGTTCATCATCCCGGGATGAGCTGCTGCGAAATCCGGAGTGGTCTCCTCGAGCTGTTACCCGATAGTTTCCGCCCCAAAAAAGGGCCGGCGTCACTCCGCGGACAAGTAACAGCTCGCGAATATCGTCAATGGGCCCGTTCTTTGCCCGGTAGGGCGGGTCGAGTCCCAGGTAATACTCACTCTCGGCCCCGTTTCCCGCCTGAGCGAAATCGTCGCGATCCATCCAATCCGTGAGGGCGCTGGTAATGATGGCTCCGTCCGTCGCGTCAGCCCCGGCCCGAGACAAGGCGAGATCCAGCAGAGCAGGGTTCCGGGCCATTGAATTGATATTCAGGAATCGCTCTTGGTCTTCGATCTGGACGCTGACCCGCCCTTCGCCGACTGGGATATCTCGCAGCGACTCTCCGGCGAACGGGTTATCGGCGGACTCCACGGGCCCAGGACCGCCGGCCCAGAACTGGTTGAGGGCATGAAAACCTCGCTCGCTGGGAACCTGGTCTTGTTGAACGAGTACCCACTTGGCGTATTCGACGCCGGACCGCCCCAACCACTCTAGCTCGGTGGAGTTACTCGTATTCATGGCCAAACGCATCTCGACTTTCATCGAGTAAGCGAAGATTCCGGCCATAGCGCTCAGCGCGAACAAAGTCAGAAGGACGATCACCAAGGCCACTCCGCGAGATCGGCCACTTTTGACAACGTGCACGTGACAACTTCTCATTGGGGGGCTCCTCCTCCCGGGGGCGCCGTGCCGCCTTGCAGATCGGCTCCTACGCCGCTGTCCGGAAGTCGGACGGTGCGGGTAACGATTTCGGCGGGCCCACGCGATCCGGTGGCGAATCCCAGCGAGAAACGCACGGCGGAGGGGATTTGGTTCGAACGCAGCCACTCGGGAACGAATTCGTTCTTTTGGCGATCCCAGAACTCCAATTGGAAGCCGAC
>DLVS01000683.1:306-8681 GCA_003445095.1 Verrucomicrobiales bacterium | reverse complement strand
GCCTTTGGGGAGCGCGCCCGGTTTGACGATCATCCGAAAATTCCCAGTGCCCATGAAGCGGTCATTGGCTCGGTCGAACGTGATGACGTCGGCTTTGAACGAGCCTTCGGCAGCTTCGACCCAAGGCTGACCGAACTGCGGGGAACCGGTCAGCGTGACGGTGTTGTTGGTGCCGTTGTACACGGCCAACGCCGCGTAGGCCCGGTTGGTCGCGCCCGGCTTGAGCAAGAGATTGGCTGCATTCGTCGTGGGCGCCTGGACCATCGTCATAACGACGTTCGTGCTCGCGATGATGCGGTCGAGCTTGCTGCCTCCGGATTGCAAGCGGATCTCCAGGTCCGCGCAATCCAGGTCGAACGCGCCGGGGTAGCGCAGTTGAACGTTTCCTTGGTAGTGCAGGATTCCTCCCTTTTGGTCGTACAGGAAAGTCTCGGAGTCGATGGTTCCTTCGGCTGACGGGGGTTCAGCGGCCGCGGCAACCATCACGACGGTGAAGAGACAGCAAGCGTGGCGGAGCATGATCAAGGCAACAGAGACGAGGAGGGTCGATTAGGAAGGACGTTGAGGCGGATCACGGTGCGGACTCGATTGGACAGGACGAGACGCCCGGACTCGTGATTCCATTCGAAGCCTTCGCCCGCCAGTGAGAAGAGACCGCCCACTTGTGAAACCTTCAGCGGTCCCGACGAGGATACGCTTTTGGTGGCAGTGTTGAACTGGCATTGGGGCGCTTCGCCGACGAGGTTAGGGGTTCCGTCCGGCGCGAACGTTTCCACTTGGAAATCGCGAACTTGATAGGAGGTAAGCGTGGCAGACAGGGGCTGCGGATCGGTCCAACTGAATCGGGCGACGAGTCGGCCCTCTTTTTTGTAGGGGAAGGTCGATCGGGGACTCTTGGTAGGTGAATTCGTGGCCGTGCCTTGGCCCAAGAGGCCTCCAGTCACCCCGGGAAGCAACAACAGGAGCAGGACCCATAGCAACGGCTTCATAGAGAAGGATCAGGCATTGACTCCAAGGTGATCGTCAGAAGGTCAGGCAGCAAACTTGGCGACCACTGCCTCCCAGCGCTCTTGTCCGCGGAGGATGAGCTCTACGACTTCGCGAACCGCCCCGCGTCCTCCGTCCACGGAGCAAACATATTGGGCCGAGGCCCGGGCTTCCGGGTGGGCATCCGCGGGAGCGGCGGCGAATCGAGCCCGGCGCAAGGGGGCGAGGTCGATAACATCGTCTCCCATGTAGGCGGTCGCGTCCCAACCGAATCCGGCCTGAGCCAACAGGGTGCCGATGCTCTCGATCTTCGGCGCCGGCGATTGCACCAGAAAATCAACCTTCAGGTCGTTTGCTCGCTCGGTTGTGGCGGAGGACGGTCGCGCGGAAACCCAACCCACTTTGACACCTGCTTGTTGCAGTAAGCGCAATCCGAGGCCATCGCGAATATCAAACCGCTTCATCTCCACTCCTCCAGCTCCCATGAAGACCCCGCCGTCGGTGAGGACACCATCCACGTCGCAGAGGAAGAGGCGGATCGCGCGGAGCCGCGGAAGGAGCACCTCCGGAATCGTCATTGCCGAGGGTCGGACGGACGAGTTCCGCTCACCGGACGCACCTCAGCGAGCAAGGCCTCCAACCGCCGCCCGTACTCGACGAAGTTGGTTCGTAAGGCTTGGTCTTGGGCCGGTGCTTGGCTGATATCGTGGAAAACCGCGACCATGTGAGGCTCAATGCTGATGCCGCCGTTGTAACCCCGAGCCAACGCGTCTCCTAAAATGCGCTTAACCGCGCCATCGCCCTGTCCCGGCCAGGTGTAGTCGGCATCATTCTTGGCGGGGTTCCAGCGAGCATCTTTGACATGCACGTGGGCGACGCGATCGCGGACCGCGAGCCAGAATTCCCAGGGATCTTGGCGTGGCCATGGTTTCGGCTTGTTCCGATCAGGATTAAAGACGGGGTTGGCGGTATCGAAAACCCACTTCAAATCAGGTACGGCGTCGAGCAATTCGCGGCCGTGGCTCGGACTCATGCCTCCATAGTTCATGCAATTCTCGTGGACTGCCTGAATTCCCGCCTCGCGGAATCGAGCCACCACCTCGCGCACGCGACGGAGGACTTCTGGCGGAATCTGCTCTTCGTCCTCGGCGGGCTTAAAACTCATGATGCGTACGAAGCGGGCGCCCAAGCGCTGCATGCGAGGGATGGTGCGAGTAACCTCAGACAGAGTGACGTCGAACGGATCGGTCACCCGCTTCGACCAATTCATGATGGTCGAACCAAAACAGTATACTTTGACGCCAGCGGCGCTCAACGCCTCACACGCCTGGTCAAACGCGGGTCCAGGCAGATCGTGAAGGTTGGCTTTGGGAAATCCGGGAACCTCAACGTTGCGCGCTTCAAGATGGCTCCAGCCGAGTAGGCGAGTGGCCTCCAATTGGGACGTCAAGGTATTCCCCGCTTCATCACCAATGCCACAGAGGATCATAACAAGCCCCGGCCCGGCCGGCGGAGGCGCAACAGAATGTTCCTGAGAAGAGGAGAGAAAGGACGCGGACGGGCGAGGCGTTAGCTTTTGGTGGTCGGCGATTTGGCAGCGGCCGCAGCTCGCTTGCGCTTAAGGTGACGAACCTGACGACGACGTTTTTCGACTTTGTTGTGCTGTTTGCCCATAGGTGTTTTATTCACCGAACCATGACTGCGTTCGTGACGGCCAAGATGAGGACTCGCCCCCTCCCGTTCAATGCCTTTTTCCTCGGCGCCACGGTCGCGCTGGCGGCGATGAGCTCGCTGCCCCTACGAGCCGCCGACAGTTCGACGAAACCCAGCACCACTACTAAGAAGCCCACCAAGTCCAGCGACATTGTGGCCGTCGTCAGAGTATTCACTGAAGTAACCGACGATGGGGGAGCTCCCACGGCAACGGTGATTCGCAGCCGACCGCTAACCATCGCGATCTCCAAAACCCCATTCCTGGATGAACGTGACATTGCTCGCGCCAGTGTATTGGAGACCCCCGATGGCGGCTTCATGCTGCAGATCGATGCCACCCCGCACGGAGTACAGGCGCTGGAAATGGAGACGATTTCGGCGAACGGCCGCCATTTGGTGATCTTCGGCCAGTGGTCTGTCGACGGTCAGGAAAAGCCCGAGGAGCGTTGGCTGGCCGCGCCTTTGCTCAAGGGCCCCATCCACACGGGGACGCTGGTGTTTTCGGCTGATTGCACTCAAGCCGAAGCGCAGCGGATTGTGGATGGGCTGAACAATGTGGCGGTCAAACTTAAGAACCAGCCCAAGTCCTCCAAGTCGGGCTCAACGGCCACAACGTCGAGCAGCAAGACCAAGCCGGCGGGTTCGCCCAATTCGGCCGCCCGTGACGCGATTGAGAAGAGCCAACAGTAATGCAGCGCCTTTTCCTTTGCCTGATGGCAAGCTTGGTGGGCTCAGGCGCGGCGCTGTCAGCCCCGGCGTTTCAGTTTCCGACGGCGAACCACGCGCTGTTGGAACCTGGGCGTGAGGAACAGTTTTTTGTCGGAACGGCGGGGCGACCTTGGACTAGCGGCCAATTCGGTTGCGTCCGAGGCGATGGAAACCAATTCCACGAGGGACTCGACATTCGCTGTCTGCAACGCGACCGCCGCGGTGAACCCACTGATCCCGTGTTGGCGAGCGCCGACGGCACCGTCGCCTATGTCAATTCCAAGCCGAGCTTATCGAACTACGGAAACTACATCGTCATCCGACATTCCATTGAGGGGTTCGAGATTTACACCCTCTATGCGCATCTGGCGGCGATTGAGCCGGGAGTGAAATCAGGTGCGGCGGTTCGCGCTGGTCAGGCCATCGGCACCCTCGGACGTACCGCCAACACGCAGCAGTCGATTACTAAGGATCGCGCGCACGTGCATTTCGAAATCGATCTGGTCGCCAACGATCGGTACCTCCAATGGCATGCCGCTCGACTGAAGGGTATGAGGAACGATCACGGCAATTTCAATGGTCGGAACTTGCTAGGCCTCAATCCGGCGGAGGTTTTTCGCGAGCAGGCTCGCTTGGGCGCTCAGTTCAGCCTCGCCCAATTCATCCGAACACGCACCGTGATGGCCCGGGTCGCCGTCCGGGACACCGCGGTCCCTTGGGTGAAGCGATACCCGCAATTGATTCAGCGCAATCCCATCGCGGAACGGGAAGGAGTCGCGGGATACGAGTTGGGGCTCACGTTCAACGGTCTGCCGGTTCGCGTCATTCCGCGTTCCGCCTCCGAGTTGAAGAACAATGCAAAGGTGCGGGTGCTGGACGTGAACCAGGCCGAATGGCAAAGCCATCGATGCGGGAAACTTGTCATCAAACGCGGCCAAGTCTGGACGCTATTGCCCCACGGGCAGGAACTGATGGACCTCTTGATGTATTGAACCGTGGCCCAAGCGCGACACGTCCGCGCGGCGGGACGACGCGCCGTAGGCTTTCAGGAGAACCGATCCTCAGTCCATGGATTCGCGGTGTTCGAATAACCGCGGAGCTCCCAGAAGCCCAGAATATCGCGATCAAGGAACGTGATTTCCCGAATCCATTTGGCGCCTTTCCAAGCATAACGTTTGGGAATGATCACGCGCGCCGGACCGCCGTGTTCTGCCGCCAAGGGTTGACCATTCCACGTGTGGGCAATCAAGACATCGTCATCGAGGCAAACTTCGAGAGGATTGTTGGTCGAGTACCCGTCGTAACTCTTGAAGAACACGTGCGTGGCGCTGGCCTGGGGTTTCACTAAATCAGCGAGCGCGATGAAGGCAACACCTTGCCACACCATGTCGAGCTGGCTCCACGTCGTGACGCAGTGGAAGTCGCTGGTGTCGGTGATCTGCGGAAGCGCCATGAAATCAGACCACGAAAGCGTCACTGGGTTGTCGACGTGCCCAGCGATTTTCAAGGTCCATTGATCCGTGGCCACGTTGGGTTTTACGCCCAGGTCGAGAATCGGAAAATTGTGAACCTGACGTTGACCCGGCGGAATGCGATCGGCCGCGGCTCGCGGCGCCAAGCGAAGTCTCCCGGCCTTTTTGGCGGCCCACCGTTCCTTGGCGGCGATGTACGCTTGATTCACCGGTGAGAGAGTGCCGGGACCGGTGACGAAGGCAAGCGAGCGGCGCGGGTTCTGCGTTCGCCTCGGAATTCTTCGCGTCTCGCTAGGCAGAGGCAAACATCGAAAGGGTCACGCGGAGGGCCAATCCTGGGGCTATTTGATTGCGCTCATGAACTTGTTGGGCTGACTTCTTGCATGATGCGCCAGCCTTGTCTCGCGCGCGCGACTCCGTACGTTCGCGCGCATGTCGCTTCCGGTTCGAGTTCGTTTTGCTCCGTCACCTACTGGCTATTTGCATATCGGCGGGGCGCGGACGGCGTTGTTCAATTGGCTCTTTGCCCGCCATCACGGGGGCACCTTCATCCTCCGGGTCGAAGATACCGACACGGCTCGCAACACCCAGGCCGCGGTGGATGTCATCTTCCAGGGGCTCCGGTGGCTGGGACTTGAGTGGGACGAAGGACCGCAAACCAGCGATCCCGCCGGTCCGAGTCGAGGGGAGTTCGGCAGTTACTTTCAGAGCCAACGGGCGGGCGTTTATCGACGCCGCCTCCAGGAGCTTCGAGATCGTCACCTCGCGTATGATCGAGACGGCGCAGTCTATTTCCGGATGACGCGTGAACCGATTGCCATCCCCGATCTTATCGTAGGAGACATTGTGCGTCCCCTCACCGACCGCGAACAGGCGGATCCGGACTGGGTGTTGTGGCGCAGCGATGGGCAACCCGTTTTTCACTTCGTCAATGTCGTGGATGACCTCGAGATGAAGGTGTCCCATGTGATTCGCGGTGAAGATCACATCAGCAACACCGCGAAACATCTGGCGCTTTTCCGGGCCTTCGGGGTTGAGCCGCCACGGTACGGACACATTCCACTCATCTTAAATGAAGACGGATCGAAGATGAGCAAGCGGGATCGAGGCGCGGTCGTGACGAATTACGAGGACGAAGGATTCCTGCCAGCCGCGTTGGTCAACTACTTGGCGTTACTGGGTTGGTCTCCTGCCGATGGTCAAGAACAGCTCTCAGTTCCCGAACTGATCGCCCGGTTCGATTTGGACAGGGTGAATCGCAGCGCCGCGCGCTTCGACGTCAAGAAACTCGAGGCGCTGCACTTCGAACATACCCGTCGGCTGGATCCTGACGCTTATGTGGCGCAGGCGACCCCCTATCTCAAACGGGCGGGGCTGGCGCTGGATAGTTATCCCCTGGCGTATGTGCGGGCGGCGCTTCTCACCACCCAAGAGAAGGGAAAACGATTTCGGGAACTTCCGCTGTGGTGCGATTTTTATTTTACGCCCGACGAGGCCGTAACGTTCGAGGCGGAGGCGTCGACCAAAGCGCTGACTCCGGCGGCGGGTCCAATGCTGATTCAGTTATCCCAGGCTTTTGATGCGGTCTCCGAGTTTACTGCGGCCGGATTGGAAGCCGCCTTGAAACAACGTGCGGCCGCGGCGGGCGTTAAAGTGGGTGCTCTGGTGCAACCGTGTCGGGTTGCCTGCACCGGGCGATTGGTGGGGCCAAGTCTCTATCACTTGTTGGAAGTGCTCGGTCGCGAGCGAGTCCGAGCGCGGCTGGTTCGGGCGGCGGCGCGGTGCGGAAGTGGAGGATGAGACGAAGACAAAGGAGCGCGGACGGCCTCGTCCGCGTAAGGTTTTTGCCCGAGCTAAGGGCCCTCTGCTCCCCGATCTTTACGCGGGCGAGGCCACCCGCGCTCCGATACGAAATGCGCGAATTCGTTTGGGTAGCGCGAAGCGAAGGTTGACACGACCAGGCCAAATCGCGGAGTTTCGCCACGTCGATGCACGGCTGCGCTACCACGAAACCCAGGCCACAGATCGCCCTTGAAGCGGTCTGTGTAGTTATGGCGTGGCGTAATTGGGTCAATGAACCCGACGCATCGGCGGAACTTCGAAACTAAACGTCCCAGAAATCCTATTTCGAAACACCCGCCGCGCGAACGCCGGCGGGTTTTTGTTTCCACCGGCCTGCCCGCCGAGCGAATTCCTCACGTCCATGACCATGTCCTTAAAGCCCCATCCGCTGGCACCCTCGCCGACCCGAGTGATCGCGGCCTTTGCGGCAGTCTATTTGATTTGGGGCTCGACGTATTTGGCGATTCGGGTGGGCGTCGAGTCATTACCTCCGTTTTTCATGGGAGCCGTACGATTCTTGGTGGCGGGTCTCGTGATGTTGGGACTGTTGGTTTGGCGAGGGGCGACGTTGCCCACGCTTCGTCAATGGCGAAATTGCGCGGTAGCCGGGACGGTAATGCTGGTGGGTGGAAATGGCCTGGTGAATTGGGCCGAGCAACGTGTGCCTTCGAGTGCCGCGGCGTTGTTTATTGCATCTGCTCCAGTTTGGTTCGCCGTGTTTGATTGGCTAAGGCCGGGCGGAACTCGCCCCGTCGCGTGGATTTGGGTCGGTGTTTTCGTGGGCTTGGCGGGAGTCCTTCTCCTGGTATGGCGAAGTGAAACGATCGGCGTCAACGGTTCGCTGGATACAGCTGGCGTCTTGGCGTTGTGGGTGGCGACGATGTGTTGGGCCAGTGGCTCGTTGTTCAGCCGTTACACGGAAAAGCCGGGTTCTTCTTGGATGACGGCTGCCGCCCACATGGTGACTGCGGGGGTCGGAATGGCCGTGATCTCCCTGCTCCTCGGGGAGTGGAAGGGATTCCACCTGGGATCGGTGTCCGCTCGGTCGTGGGCCGCGCTGGCCTATCTCATCGTGTTCGGCGCTTGGATTGCCTTCAGTTCTTATGTGTGGTTACTTGAGGTCAGCACCCCGGCCAAGGTATCCACCTATGCGTACGTCAATCCGGTGGTGGCGGTTTTTCTGGGGTGGTTGCTGCTCGGGGAAACGGTCACGGCCCGAATGGCAGTCGCGGCGGTAGTGATTGTTGTCGCGGTGGTCATTTTGACGTGGCCGCGTCGGAGAGCGGCCTGAACTGATTTCATTCACCGGGACTGGAAACTAATCTGAACGACGATGCTGCTGGTTATCGACAACTACGACTCCTTCACTTTCAACCTCGTCCAATATTTGGGAGAGATGGGAGTGGATTTGCAGGTACACCGAAATGATGAACTCGCGGTCGAGCGCGCTCTGGCCCTCAAGCCGGAGCGGGTGTTGATCTCCCCGGGCCCGTGCTCGCCCCGGGAGGCGGGCTTGTCCAACCAATTGATACGCGCGTTCGCCGAGCATCGAGTGCCCCTCTTGGGTGTGTGCCTGGGTCATCAATGTATTGCTCACACGTTTGGCGCGCAGGTGGTGGTGAATTATCGCATGATGCACGGCAAGACCTCGCC
>DLVS01000683.1:0-149 GCA_003445095.1 Verrucomicrobiales bacterium | reverse complement strand
ATGCCCAATCCGTTTCGCGCGACAAGGTATCATTCGCTGGTGGCGCGCAAGGATTCGATTCCCGCCGAGTTGGAAGTGACGGCCTGGACTGCAGAGGATGAAGTTATGGGACTCAAACACAAAACTCTGCCGATCTGGGGCGTGCAGTT
>DLVS01000165.1 GCA_003445095.1 Verrucomicrobiales bacterium | reverse complement strand
ATCTATTCGTGAATGCGATTGGAGCGATGCCAAAGGGCGGCCAATTGACCATCCGGACTCGTCGTGAGCAGTGGCCGAGTAGTAATTTTCCCGCTGACCACTTGCCTGGGCAGTTTGCGACCGGCGACGAGTTGGTGGTGGCGGAGGTGGACGACACGGGCACCGGCATTCCCGAGGAATACCTTCGCCGGGTGTTCGACCCTTTCTTTACAACCAAGCCTGTCGGCGTTGGCACTGGTCTGGGATTGTCCGTCGCGCGACGTATCATCGACTTGCACGGTGGCAGCATTACGATCAGAAACAGAAGCCAAGGCGGAGTTCGCGTGACACTTATTCTCAAGGTCAATTCCACCCAACTCTTATGAAAAAGCATCGCATCCTGATAGTGGACGACGAAGTGGGCGTCACCCGCTTGCTCAAACTCAACCTCGAAGCGACGCAGCGCTTCGAAGTGAAAGTGGTCAACGACCCTCGGGAAGCCGTGGAAATCGCGGTGGGATTCCGGCCCGCTCTGATCCTCCTCGACATCATGATGCCGGGGCTTGATGGCGGGGAAGTGGCCGAGCAAATGCAGGCTCGGCCGTCGTTGAACGACGTGCCGATCGTCTTCCTGACCGCAGTCGCTCGGAAAGATGAGGTAAAGGAGCGCGGGGGCGTGATCGGCGGCCGGCCATTCATCGCGAAACCCGTGGATATGCCAGAGTTGTTAGCCCGAATTGAGGAACACCTGGCGAAGTGATGGTGGTTCACGGTTCATTGAACCAAATCTTCAGGTTCTTGGTCGCCCGACCGGCCGCAATGATATCGAGCCGTCCGTCCAAATTAAGGTCGGCCAAGGCAAGGTCTTCACACGCCATGGTGTTGTCATCGACCGGAGTCATCCGCCACTCTTTCCCAGTAGCGTCGAGCGGAGTGTACAAGCGCAGGCCGACTTTGACTCCCGGTCGATTCATGGCTCGCCAGCCCACCACCACTTGATCGCGCCCGAGTCCGAGCAGGTCACCGCAGGCCAACGCGTGCCCATCGACCAACGATTCGTCCAACACGAGGCGCTCGAAGGGGGCCGAAGAAGTAAGCCCGGGCAAATACACCGATAGCGTATTGCCGTGCATGGGTTCGACCGCCGCGAAAAAGCCTTTGCCGGGGAGCTTGCCGCGGCGGACTTCGCCTGCGCCTCCAATCGCATTGGTGCCGATGAGCGTTATCTGGGTGGGCGAACCGTCAGGAACCAGGAATACGCCTTCTTTGGCAGCGACGGCCATGATGTCGGCGCTGGCTTGGCGAACCGGAATCGGGTCGAAATTGTGCGTCTTGTGAAGACGGGTCCAGGAGGGTTGAGTCATGGGCGTGACCGTCCAGGAGGTTCGAGGATCGGCCGGCCGCACATAGCGCAGAATTTTCACCGCCTCGCCTTCGCCGGTTTGGGCGTTGTTGCCTCGACCATGTAGCGGTACCACGACCAATTCGAATTGGCCGCGGTCGTCCTTCATCCACCGCATTCGATGCACGGTCGGTTCGTGCGGCAATTTCACTGGTTCCCAACGCTGCGTGCGATCGGCGGGTGCAATGAGATAAAACACCGCACCCGAGTCGACGGTGTCTCCTGGGTTCCACTCGGCGCCAACCGCGATCTCGGCCTTCCCATCTCCGTCAATGTCGGCCGCCGCGACGCAGACGTGGTCTTTGGGGGTTAAGTTTTCCGCGATCACGAATTTCTCCCAACTGGGATTGCGGTACCAAGCGATCTGATTCTTGTCGCACAGGACAATGTCCGGACGTTTGTCGCCATCCACGTCGGCGACGGCAATGCCGTAGCCGATGGCGACGTTGGTATCGACGTTCACGGCGCGGAATTTTGGTTCGGGCAGTGCGCCAAGCGCGGCGAACCCGGAAAGCATTCCCCAACAGAGCCAGGCGGATTTCATAACGGATTTCGAAGAGCTTGAGATGGCTCGGTGGTGTCGGCAAAGGAAAAGGTCACGAGCGCAACTCGGTCCGCCCGCGTCGACGAGGCTCGCCGGAGCCGTCCTGCAGCAGCCTCGGTCCTCAAGCGCGGCTTTCGGATTGGCGCGCGGGAAGAATTCAAAGCGTCTCGGTTAAAGATCGGCCCGGCGCTTCGGCGGCCAAGATGCAGCCGAACACCCTGCACATCGTTACCGAAGGGGAAACGAAATCCTTGCCGGTTTTTCTTCGTGGAAGCGTGGATCGTCCAGGTCCGCCGCTCAGCCCGAAATTCCCTCTGGTCGGGATGTGTCGAGGTGATCACGCCATTTTAGAACGGCATAATCGTGGCTCAAGGTAGACTCGCCGGTCCTTTCCCACCTACCGTCGCTCCTTGTGACTTCTTGGATGCGTTTCGCCGTTTGGACAGCCATCGCAGCCCTCGGTGCGTTCGCTTACTTCGCCCTCGCCTCTCATCGCGGCGATTCGATCAATTCGGCTTACCTTGTCGTTGCCGCGGTCTGCACTTACGCCATCGGCTACCGGTTCTACTCGAAATGGCTCGCAGTCCGCGCGTTGATGCTCGACGACCGGCGGGCCACCCCGTGTGAAGTGCGTGAAGACGGCAAAGATTTCGTGAAGACGAATCGGTGGATCGTTTTCGGCCATCATTTTGCCGCCATTTCTGGTCCCGGGCCGCTGGTAGGTCCGGTGTTAGCGGCCCAGTTCGGCTATTTGCCTGGAGCGCTGTGGATTCTCATCGGAGTCGTGTTAGGAGGAGCGGTCCAGGACTTTGTCATCCTCTTCGCCTCGATGCGCCGCGACGGGCGTTCGCTGGGCCAAATGGTGCGCGATGAATTGAATCCATTCGCAGGGCTAGTCGCCCTGGTGGCCATTCTGGCGATCATGATCATCCTGCTCGCTGTCCTCGGACTCGTGGTGGTGAAGGTCCTCGCCGAAAGCCCGTGGGGCGTTTTTACCGTGGGCGCTACCATCCCGATCGCCTTGCTGATGGGGGGGTATCTTCGGTGGCTTCGCGTGGGACGCACGCTGGAAGCCTCGGCCATCGGCGTTGGGCTGCTGCTCCTCGCGGTATGGGGTGGTCAATATGTTCACTCGCATCCTGAATGGTCGCGAGCCTTCACCTATCGCGCCGAGCCTCTGGCGTGGCTCATTATCGTTTACGGAATCGCTGCCAGTGTCCTACCCGTCTGGCTGTTGCTCGCCCCCCGGGATTACCTGAGCACGTTCATGAAGCTCGGAACGATCGTGGCCTTGGCGGCGGGCGTCCTGCTCGTGCTCCCTCAGCTCAAGATGCCCGCAGTGACTCAATTCGTCGATGGTTCCGGACTGGTCGTCGCTGGAAAGCTGTTTCCTTTTTGCTTCATCACGATCGCGTGCGGCGCGATCAGCGGCTTTCATTCGCTCATCGCCAGCGGCATTACGCCGAAGATCATTACCCGTGAGAACTACGCTCGAACCGTCGGCTACGGCGCGATGTGCCTTGAATCGTTGGTGGCGATCATGGCGTTGGTGGCGGCTTGTACTCTCGAGCCCGGTGTCTATTTAGCGATGAATGTCAAAGGTGCTGGAGCCAACGCGGCCGCGATCGCGGCCGACACCGTCGCTAAGGTCAATGCGACCGGATTTCGCGTGAGCACCGATGAAATGGACCGTCTGGCGGAGACCGTCGGTGAGTCGACACTTTACGGCCGAACCGGAGGCGCCGCCACGCTGGCCGTGGGAATGGCCAATATCTTCAGCCAAGTCACACACGGTCGCTGGCTCGACCTTTGGTACCACTTCGCGATCATGTTTGAAGCGCTGTTTATCCTGACCACGCTCGACGCCGGCACGCGAGTAGGACGATATCTCCTGCAGGATTTCCTGAGCCACCTATGGCCGCGACTAGGCGACACGAAATCTCTTCCGGCCAGCACCATCGCGACGGTATTGGTCGTGGCCGGATGGGGCTGGTTCCTGGTTCAAGGTGTTCGCGATCCGCTGGGCGGCATCAACTCGCTCTGGCCCCTATTCGGCATTGCGAACCAACTGCTGGCCGCCATCGCGCTCTGTCTGGGTACGACAATCCTGGTCAAGATGGCGCTGAAGCGAGATCGGTCTCCGGCCCTCGGCTTGATCACCTTCGTGCCACTGATTTGGCTGCTCGCGGTGACATTTACCGCCGGGATCCAAAAAATGTTCCACCCTTCGCCCCGCATTGGATTTTTAGCGGCGGCGGACGTCGCGCAAAAACAAGCGGCAGACGCGGCCGCGCGGGTTCAATTAGCGCCGCGTTCTGACTTGGCGGGTGAATCTGCCGCCAAAAAGGAGGAAAGGACCGCCCAGCGGCTGGCTTTCAACAACCGCCTCGACTTCGGCGTCACCAGCGCTTTTTTGATCCTAGGCGCGACGATTGTCGGACTTTCACTGCGCGAATGGTGGCGGCTGCTGAGAGGAAAGCGGGCGCCCGACCTTAAAGAAACCGAACCCGAGTGGTTGCCGGCGGGCATCATCCGTGAACCAGGCCTTTGGGGCTCGTGGAGTGGCGCAGCGACGTTGGCGGTTTGCCTCGCCCGCGAATGGTCAGGAGAGGCGGAAGTCGATCGCTACCAAACGCAGCAACTTGCCTTTTCCGCTTCCACGAAGCAACCGCGTCTCCTGGTAGATGTGCCAGCAGTCCGCTCTGCGCTTGAGCGCGATCGGCGGCAACGGGCCCATCTGGCCGCAACCGCCCATCGCTACGAGGGCATTAACCGGTGCTGCTGACCTCGACCAAGCGAAGCGGCCCCGCTTTGAGGGCGGGGCCGCGCGATTCGGTCGGATTCGGCCGGGAGTCGTTAAAGTCCTTCGCTATTTGCTACCCGGGTTCGGCGGCACCGGCTTGGTCTCAATGACCTCCTCGGCCGGCCGCTCAACCCATTCCAAGATGGCTTCTTGGGCGGCGTCCCCGGGACGCTGACCCAACTTGATGATTCGGGTATAACCGCCAGCCCGATCCTTGAACACCGGAGCAATCCGATCGCACAAAAGATGCACGACATCATGTTGGACGCGCCATTGTTCTCGACGGACCTTTCCCTTCACTTTGGGAGTTCCGGCGAAATGGGTGCGCGGTTGCTGGCGAAGCTTGGCCGCAGCCAACCGTCGGTAATGAACGCTTTTGGCAACCGCCGCCGCTTTCGCTTTGTCGTCGGTCAGTCCCGCCGCCACCGCGAGCGCCGCCTGTGCGTTCTTCCCGAGGGTTACTAATTTCTCTGCCACCGGGCGCGCCGCCTTGGCCTTAGACCGGAAGAGCGACGTGTAGGGCAAGAG
>DLVS01000505.1 GCA_003445095.1 Verrucomicrobiales bacterium | reverse complement strand
CCCTAGTCGCTGACGGTTCAGTCGTGGCGATTAGCGTCTCGAATCTGGGTAGTGGATACACCAGCCCACCACAGGTGATAATTGCCTCGCCTCCATTTGCCCCGGAGCTTGGCATCGAAGTCAGTCGGGTGAACCTGAACCTGAAGCTCGTGCTCGGTCGGCGATACCAATTGAAGTCCAGTTTCGATCTGGTGAATTGGACTCTAGCCGGTGAGCCGTTCGTAGCGGACGAGGAGAGCATCACCAAGGAGTTCGTGATTGCTGAATTCGGCAGGTACTTCCAAGTGTTTGAGCTGCGTTGATTGAGTCAGTGGGAAGGTGACCTGGAGCTTTGTTCCGCCAATCTGTCAATACAGACGCTCCAGGCGCGAAGGAACAGCATACCTATCGGCTGGCTCGGGTGCCTCATCCCAATCCAATGAGATGACCTAAGCGCTTCATCCTGGGTTCAGCGGGATTTGGTTTACTCATCAAGGTTGCATCGGTTGGCGCTGAGGTAATCCCACGCGGTGTCACTAATGTTGTAAGGAAACCCTTTGTTGTTTTGATCTCCGCTAACACACCCAAGTATCCCACACTGTTCGAGACCAATTACGACGCCGTTCCCCAATTCGAAATAGCAAGTGCGGGTCTTGTCGGCTAGGTATGGCTGCAGGATCAATTTCTCTGCGTCAGTGAGGTTTCGCAGGCGTGCCCTAATGAGCTTGCGATGGTTCCAATTCCGCCAATAGCCTTTCATCCATTTGGCGATATGGTGCACGAGATCGACGGCGAACAAACATACGCTCCCAACGAAGACAATGCCGATAGTCGTGTGGTAATTCTCTGCAAACTTACTGATCCTAAGGCGCTCCAAGAATTGGTCTGGTCCAAAGAGGACAATCCCCGTGAAGGCGGCCGTGGCTGCAAAATAACGTGGAGCCAGTTTCAGAACCTCAAGAGCCGTCTTCGGCCAGTCGGTGGTCATGGGTGCGTGGCGTTTGATAACGCGCTCCGTGACGCGCTCAAAGACTAAAACTGATGTTTACCACCGACGACTAAACGGCAGGGAGCCGGGGACTCCGCAGCCCGGTTCGAAATGGGGTCAGGAGCATCTGTCCACGGCTTCGCGGCCCAATTGAACCGGGTGATCCTAAGTCTCAGGGTCCCGCGGTTGGTCTCTTGACCGCATGGGTGGCGACTCGTGGACGCTCTCTTTGGCAATCTGGAAGCGGGCGTCAGCCTCGACGAATTCCTTGATGCTTTCGAAGGCGTGAGCCGCGAGCAAGCCATTGGTGTGCTGGACGCCGCGCGCGCAGCTGATCGCCGTGGCTGAGCCGGTGGGGGCTGTTGGCAATTGGCGGTTGGACTTACCCCCCGCTTCCGAGCAGGTTCATTCCGTCATGACACGCGAAGCATTGAAGGACGCGGTCCAGACTGCGTCGCATTGGCCCGTGGTTATCGAATTGTCATCGGGCCGAATGCTTCCGGTGCCTCACCCTGACTATGTGCTGTTTCCGCCTGAGGTAAACGTGGTGGTGGTGACGACAGCGGGCGGCCGCTTCAACGTGGTGGACCCGGCGCAGATTGTGAGCGTTTCCCGGCAGGAGGCGGTGACCCGGTAGGCGCTGGATCGCCGAGAAGTACGGGACTGGAGGAATCCCTGGACCATTTGCAGCTGCGTGTACGGCTCGGCAAAACGCATTCTTGAATATGCTGTCCCGTGGTTACGGTATTGCGGGCGTGACAATCCGGTAGAAATGACCAGCGCCAAGCCCTGTCCCGGCCGGGACGATCACCGGGCCACCGCCAACGCGCGTTGGAATTTGAAGGAGCGTTTGCCAGCCTACTCCAGAAAGGTCGTCGCGGATTTGCGCGGTGTAGTTGTGTCCGGCCACTCCTTGAAACACGAGTTCGATTTTTCCATCCGGTGTAGGGTTCGCCTGAAGGTTGAGGTTGCTGATGGCTTGCTGGGGATCGGTGCCGGCTTGGTACTCGTCGAGGTTGGCGTATCCATCGCCGTCGGGATCGAGCGCGGCATCGTCCACGAGTCGGTTGAGACCATGGGCGTCTTCCCAGGTGTCTGGCATTCCGTCGGAGTCGGCATCTCCCGGATCGCCGGCGAGGCGGTTGGGGGCTTCGGGAGTTGGACTAGTGGGGAACTGGGTGAATGTGTCGGCACCGTCGGGCAGGCGACCTTCCGACACGCCGTGGGTTTGGGCGCCGAAGCCGAGGGCATCCAACGAAAGACCCGACAGAGCAAAGAGTCCCAGCGCCGATCCTTCTTTCGCGAGTTTGAAGTCGGCATGATTCGCTCCCGAGGCGGGCTTCTTGTCGGCTAACATTTGGACGTAAGCGTACCGGCCAGTGCCGATGAATGAGAGCGGTGGGAACGGCGATTTGACAGGCGAGCCCAAATCGTCGGTCACGGCGAGCCCATGAAGTGCCACGGGAGCGGCGTCACCGTTGTAGATTTCAAACCAATCGGAGCCGGACAACGGGTCAGCCATCCACTCGTTCAAACGCAGGGCGGTCGGTGAACCCAATCCAGCGACCACGTTAACGGCGTTTTCACCGGGCACCGTGAGAACCCAGTCGTCGCCGCCGTCGGGCACGCGGCCCACGGCGAAGTCGGTCGCCGGCCAGCCGAAATGGAGCGCATCCAACACTCCGCCACCGTCGGCCGGACGTTGTGACAAAAAGACAGCGCCGCCTTGATTGGGTAGGTTGAAACCAGTGTTCGTGCTCGAAATGGGTCGTGTTTCGTCAAACCACACCGTCTGAAATCCGCCCGATGCAATGAGGCTCCCTTCTGGGAAAACCCATTTGCGGGGCACCGCTGAATCATCGCTCAAGCTGAGATCCGCCAGGCTCACGGCGTTGGTATTTGGGTTGAACAGTTCGACCCAGCCGCAGATCCGGCCATCGATGTTTGGGCGTGACCGATTCCGCGCGAAGACCTCATTGAGAACGAGAGGCTGGCTCGATTCGGCTGTGCTGTTCGTGATCGCCTGAACTGCTGCCAGCGCGAGGCCGAACATGACATCGGAACTGGAATTCCCGGATTGATGAACTTCCACCGCAAGCACGTTGTCGCCGAAGCGGAGATGGTCGGCCGCGAGAGGGACCACTTCCATCTGCCCTTCGTCCGGTTGGAGTGTGGCATCGCTGTCGTGCCGGGCGGGATTGTCGGAAACACGCAGTGCCCCGACCCGAACGCCGTTGAGGTAATACACGGCACCGTCATCCAAATAGTTAGTCGCGTAGAGCGTCAGCCCCACGGCAGGCGCGTCGGATTGAAAATGAGTTCGGAAGTAGTAGGTCTTAATATGAGTTCCGTTGGGGGCCGTGATCGGCAGCGTCGTCTTCACCGGCAGCGGGTAAGGGTAGGGCGTGCTTGTCTCCAATCCGAGCGGCCCAGCGCCCGACTTCCAGGTGCTGTCGTTGAAGTCCGTATTCCGCCAGCTCGTTCCAGGATCGGGGAGGTCGGCCAGATATCGCCAAGTGGCTCCGAATGCCAACAGCGGAGTGCTGTGGTAGATAATGTTGGTGGTTCCGCCGCCTCCGGAACCGGGATTCAGCGCTCCGGGCGTGGGCTGGCGGAAGAAGGAGAATTGCTCGGCTCCGCTGGGGGTGCGGCCTTGAGAGACGTCGGTGGCCTGCGGGCCGTAGTTGATGACGTCAATCGGCGTGAGATCCGCGTCAGAGAGTTCGATGATCCCGGTCTCCGCCGCCAATCTGAAAGAGACGTGACCGGGTCGGCCTTGATCATCGCCATCGGCCCTCAGGCTAAGACAACCGGCGGCCGCGATGAAACTGAGCGGTGGAATCTGATAGCGGTCAGGAGCTCCCGCGGCGTCGGAAAGGTAGAGCCCACTGAGGGCGACCGGTCGCGGCTCGGGATTGTACAGTTCGATGAAATCATCGGCTGACAGGAAGCGGGCGTTGGCGAGCCATTCGTTGATTCGAAGAGAGTGAGGATCGCCGGTGGACACCGCTAGGTTGGTTTCCCCGAACGTGGGACGGCACAAACCCCACGAGCCGTCGGCGCGGCGGCCCAAGGACAGATCGGCGACTTGGAGCCCGAAGGTGAGTTGGTCGAGCTGCGTGCCGCCTCGCTCCGGGGCATCTTGGAGAAACAGCGAATCGCCTTCCTGCTTCAAGGCGAATCCTAGATGGATGCCAGGACTTGCAGTGTCACTGTCCGCCAAGACCACCAAATACGCGCCCGGATCCAGCAGAGTGCCGAGGGGGAATCGATATTTATAAGGCTGCGATGAATCGTCGGACAACCCGACTCCGGCTAGGTTAAGCGGGACTGCTCCGGCGTTCACAAGTTCGACGAGGTCGGGAGTGGTTTCGCCACTCGTGAAGATCGAGAAATTGCGGGCCAAAACTTCACTGAGAAGGAGACCCGGAAGGGGCGGCGAGACGTAGTTCGGATCCACGGTCCAGGCCGGCGGCGCGGTCACCGAGGCATCGTCACCGAAAAGCGGATCGTCTTGATAAAGTCCGGAGTCGCGGCGCCCGGTGACTTCAATTGAATGTGAGCCAGCCGTTAGCCCAGTGAGTTGAACTGCGGTGGAAGCCGGAGTTTCCGAGCTCCAAGCGCCGCCATCCAGCCGCCACTTGTAGTGAGTGTAGCCTGCGCCGTGAGGCCATCCGGCAACAGTGATGCCCTGGCCGGTTCGATTGGGTTCGATGGTTAAGGTAGCGGCGTCCGAGCGGGTAGTTCCTGGCGGCACACCGCTGACGAAAGATCCGGAGGGAATGGCTCCGCCGAGGTCCTGTCTGCCTGGGCTACGTCCTAGGGCAGGGGAGCCCGGTTGCAGGCCGAACCACCTCCGAAGCACCTGGGCTTCCTCCCACGTTTTGAAATCCGTCTCCGCGAGCGAAGGGATGTGATTCAACAGGGGATCGGCCGCGGAATTGTCCGTGCCCGGGCCGTTCCAGGCGAGTGACGTCAGGTTGTTGTTAAATGTGACGGTGGCGGTGGTGAGGTTGCGCACCAGCTTTTCGACGTCGTAGATGATGTTTCCCTCCAGGTACATTCCCGCGCCCTCAGCTTTTCCCTCGTCCGCCAAGTTGACTACAGCGCCGTCGTTATCGAGGCCACCCTGGTGCGTTTGATGGACAACGGTGTTATTCAGGAGGACATAGAAATTTTGCTCCTTGCCCGTCACCGCTTGGTCGCAGTCGTAGAAAAGGTTGCCGATGATGGTGATCTCCGACGGTTGTCCATTGTCGTTGCCTCCGCAATCCAA
>DLVS01000518.1 GCA_003445095.1 Verrucomicrobiales bacterium | reverse complement strand
CCACCACCGTCACCACCGGCACTCCTCCGTCGAGGACAATCACACTGAACTGGTTGGTAGTACTCAGGGGGGGCAACCCGCTATCACTGACCTTCACTCGCACCGTGTTGGTTGAAGGGCCTTGCGCTTCGGTCGGTGTCCAGCTCAGAACTCCCGCACCGCTCACAGTTAATCCGGTTGGGCCGCTCACCAGTCCGTAGGTCAAGATTTGCGCGGGCACATCGGAGTCGCTAGCGCTTAAGGTCTGAGTTAACGTCGCCAGTTCGGTGACGGTCAGGGTGCCCACCGCCAGCGTTGGGGCTGAATTCAGTTCGCTCACAACCACTGTAAACTGGTTGGTTGAACTTAGCGCCGGCACGCCGTTATCCGTCACACGCACCAACACCACGTTGGTTGACGGGCCTTGGGCTTCGCTTGGCGTCCAGGCAAGCGCTCCGGTGCCACTCACTGTCAATCCTGGCGGACCACTCACCAATCCATAGATCAGACTCTGCGCCGGCACGTCGCTGTCCGTGCCATTCAAGGTCAGCGTCAGGGTTGTTAACTCATTGACATTGACGTTCGGAACAGCCAACGACGGAGCTGCGTTTACTTCCCGGACGATTACGCTGAATTGGTTGGTCGAGCTTAGCGGAGGCACACCGTTATCCGATACACTCACTTCCACTATGTTGGTCGACGGGCCTTGGCTCTCACTGGGAGTCCAGTTCAGAACTCCTAAACCACTCACGGTCAGTCCTGCGGGCCCGTTCACCAGCGCATAGGTTAGGCTCTGCGCTGGAACGTCAGTATCGGTGGAACTCAAGTTCAACGCTAAAGTCGCCAATTCGTTAACGCTTTGGGTCGCCACCGCGGCCAATACTGGAAAGGTATTCTCGGCCATCGTTAACGTGACGGAAGCTTGGGCAATCAGGCCGGAACTGTTGCGGATCGTATACGTAAACGAGTCCGGGCCCAAAAACCCAGTAACCGCGTGGTACACCACCGTCCCAGCCACGATCTCCAAAGTCGCCCCCTGGGCACTATGGTCAGCGACGTCAACCAACTCGAGCCCCAGCCCATCCCCGGGTGTATCATTAACGAGCAGCGTCTGAATCGGCCAAGCCAGCGTCAATCCGTTCAACGTCCCCATGTCATCGTCCTGTGCCACCGGCGGCGTGTCGTCAAAATATACTACTACCAAGCGGCCGTTAATCCGATTGTCACACACCAAACCTACAACCGAAGCCGGTGACGTATTCAGGAGCTCCGGGTACAACGCCGCAAAGTCTATATCGTAGCCGACAGTTCCCGTGCCTTGGTAAGGCGCGACTGCCGCTCCCCCGGTAACCCATCCGACCTCTGCTCCACTCGCCTCTCCGACAATCGCGACCGACGCTCCGGCCGGGACCGTCTGGCTCCCGCGAAGAACCAGCTGAACCTTGGGCGGATTTACCAGCCCCGCGGCCAACCCCTGCACTGACACCGCCGCCGATTTGAGCTCGTAGTCAACCACCTGCGCGTCCGACGGATCTCCCAAAAACTTCAACTGTGCTTGCCATTCCGCCTGAACTTGAACCTGCACTTGGGTCAACGGCCTCGGATGACGTGCCGGATCAAACTGGTCAACCGGTAATCCGAAAATGGTCTCGCCCGGACCAACAGAAAAACTGGGCGAATAAAATGTGTAACCAGCCGCACTCCCACTCAGCGCCCAAGCGAGCCACGTCCACAACCCCATCAACCGCAAACCGGAATCAAACCTCATCGCACCTCGGGCAGAACCGCGCCAGTTAACTGTCTTGACTTCACCAGAACCAGAATTAAGTCGCGTCTATAACAATAACCGCACCTCTATCCATCACTTCTGCTCACGGAAAAGATCCCACGGCCGCGACCTTCAACGCCGGATCCCCGAGAATATTATATATCCACACTGGCGTCCGCGCCGTCTGACTTTGCCTATTATACAATGCAAACGACTGCGCCACCAGATCCCCTAAACGGCTACTTGTATTACATGACAGTAGTTCCATGATTCGACGATTGATCCAAACGGCATCGGCATCCTGCGAAAGACCAGTTGGTGAGACGACTGCCACCGCCCCTGCGTTGCTCGCGCGAAGTAAACCTTCCCCCAAACATGCATACCCCGGACTCGAATACATACCTGCTACGCAAGTCATTGCAACAACTAGCGGCAGGCGAGCACTATTGGTCGTTACCGGATTCAAGGTCAGATTTGGAGTTACCGGGGGCTGAGTGATCCACACGTATGGAACTGTTCCAAATCGGTCTACAGCTCCGTGCCCGACGTAATTAAAGAGGTCGACCCCAGAATTTAGACTCGTCATGATCAGATTAGTAATCACTCCTCGGTCAATTGGAGCAGGCGCGTAATCGGGATGAACCTTAAAGCTCGAGTACGCCGGCGAAAGATAAGCTTCTACATCATTGATATTTTGAATAAAGTCACCCGCTAAATCCGGCTGATCGGCCACGAGAAGGGCCTTTAGTGGTGGCGTCAATGATCTGTTTTCATACGTTTGGATTTTACTAAGCAACACTGCTGCCTCGCCCGTAGTCTTGACCGGAAATCGCCCCACCATGATTCGAGGTATCCCAGTCTCGACGACCTCTCCAAAAAGACTGTCTGAAGTCGTCAAGCCGTAGGGGGTTTTAATCATTAAAGGCGGAACGAGATTATCTCCGGCCGCTTGGAGGTTCCGATAGTCATACGTTCCGTCACCGAATAGCACGAGATACCTTGGTGCAAACGACCATTGAGAATAGGCCACCTTAAGAAACTGCGACAGCGCGAATGGAGTACTCAGCCCATAACCGAATTCGTTATAGACATCATCCAATTGCACAACCTTGGTTCGAAACTTAGCTCCGCGATACAGTGCCAATTGGTCCGCTCCCGAAGTTAGGGACGAATGCGTCACAATCACATAGGCAGCCTGGTTTGTCGAATCTGACAAATTGGTGGGGTTAACCAAATACAGTCCCGAAGGAAAACTTTGACTCGCCTTTGTCTGAGGTTGGAGAAACGCGTAGCGCCTTGATCTGTCAGGTGGACTTATACTCGCTCGCCATGTACCAACTTTGTCCAAAGTTACATTATTGATTGATTTGGGGTTCCGCGTTTCGGAGACATCAAACACGAGCACCGTCGGAGCCGTGTTCGCAGTTCCGAATCCCGGAACTGTCATGACGAGGCTACCAGATCCCACACTTCCTTCGGAACCTGCCTCCAATGCGGCCGTCGCCCCTATTGTGTTGTATAATTTTAAATAGCTTAGTTCGTATCCATCTATATACAATTGACTAGCAGAAACGTTTGTATCGAGGAGCGCTTGAACCGTTAGTTTATTGGCTCCGACTCCCAAAAGATCTGACGGGAACGAAAACTCCGTCTCAAATAAGCCGATTCCGGAAAATGTCCGACTGCCTATCACTGTGGCTCGGTTGCTAGGATCAGTCAAAGTGACTTTAACAAGATGCGATGTCTTGCTTGCCCCATAGAAGCGCAGCTTCAATCTTGCGTTGACTGTCGAGTCACGGATCAACGAGCTATCCAGCGTGAACTGCGGAGCCGGACTCCACGTGTCGGACGGGCTATTCGCGGTTAGGCGGGTCCAAAACCAGAAGTCTTCCTCTGGGTCTTGAACCGTGGAGCGGGCTTCTACAGAGTCCTGTTCCGCGGAAAGGACCGCTGCGTACCGGCCAGGAGACTGTGGCGTTGGGTTGCCCCCAGACACCACGGCGAATGTGTTAGAGCCCTTTCCAAGCCAGTAGACATTGGTCGTCGTGTAGTTATTGCGGATTCCTTCAGCGTAGAAAAAAAGGCCAGGACCCGTCTGGCCCGCCGCGATCCAACCATTGCCGGGAACATAGACGACTTTGTTGGATTGGCATGACATGGAAAGTTGCCCTCCGGTAATCCAACTTTGAACTGTCGTAGCCGTTTGTCCGAGCAACGTTGCCAAGCTGCTCGCACTTACGAAGTGAATTCCCGTAGCTGTTGTCAGAATCTTTACCTTCGAAGTGCTACTTGGAAGGTGAACCTGGCCTAATTCCATCTTCACTTCTAAGCGCTTGGTAGCATCTGTGTTGGCGGCCATCGAACTGGTCAATCGACGTCCCACACTCTCGAGATTGAGAACGGTGGAATTGGTCGCCTCGACCACCTCTATTTCACGAGTAGTCAGCTCGAGCGAATGTCCCGTTTCTAGAATGGCGACAAGTTGGTATCGAAATTTTCCTGGAGCTCGCGCTTCGGGATCGACGATTTCGTAAATGCCACCCTCCAGCGCATTTTCGGCGACCACCAATTGAGTATTTACCTTTATCCAACTCCCACCTGCACGCCGATAAAGGTCAAATCCCAATATCCCATTCTCCAGGTCGGTCGCCCAACGCACAAGTACTTGACCACCCGAATTGTATCCTTCGATCGAGGCCACCGCGTTCCGCCAAGGACTTACTTCACCCACAGTGAGAGCTTCCGTATCTCCAACTTCCGCGGCATTGGAGTACTGGCTCGAAACACAGTAGAAAAGCGCAGCCGCGATTCCTAAACTGAAAGGAATCGACCAGGAGTCCGAATGCGCGTCGAACACCCGACGGAGCACACTGGCTAATCGAATTCGGAATGCCGGATAGATGTCTCCTGAGCAACATGAAGCCACACTTGGTGGAAAGTTAATCATCCTGACGAGTCGCATTGGCCTCAACGTAGCACCGATGGCGAATAAAACCTCCGCTTATTCAGTAGCCGAACCTCAGGGAATCAGAATCTCGTGGTTCGCGAAGGCAAGGGGCGGGTGGTGCCCTGCCCCCCCCATCCGCGTGCCGTTATTGCCTAAACACCGTAGCTTCCGCCGCAACGTGCTCTTGGCCCTGCAAATCGATCTCGATCAAGCGGTAGATAGTAACATCGTGGTCGAGGGCGATGGTGTCGATGGCTTCATACGCCTGCGGACGTTGTCCATCCCCTTCCGCAGCGATAATGCCGTCAAAGATGCTTGCCCATGTATTATCGTCCGTGCTCCGCTCTAAACGGAATCCGAGCGTTTCGAGTTCGACGAGTGTCAGCCATGTCAAACTCACGTCCCCTGTCTCCGTCGGAATGGCATGGAAGTAAGCCAGTTCCACGACAGTTGGCGGCGGGAGATAAAAGCCAAAGTCCACCGTCAGATTGTCACTTTGATCGCCTTCCGGACCATTTGAACCGGAACCAGTGCTGGTAACCTCACCCAGCGGCTGCAGACCGATTCCGAGCGCTACTGCAGGGCCGGCGATCCCACCGGGAAGAACTGAGGAGCCGTCCAAAGGAACGTCATTCCCATGATCTTTAAGGTCGCCGGAAATCGTGGTGTCAGTCGAGGCACCCAAACTGCTCAACATTCCGGCGAGTGCGGCCCCGGATGCTGCCACATCGACCACCGGTACATAGGTGCCGGCCAATAGTCCGTCGAAACGGAAGTATCCATTCGAGTCTGTAATGAGGGTTGCAAGGGGAGCTCCGGTTGGTTGTCCAGCACCGTCCGCAGCAAACAAAACCACGGTTACGCCTTCAATTCCCGGCTCGCTACCGTCTTGCACTCCGTTGTTGAACCCGCCTCCGCCGGTGCCGTCATCCGAATAGATCCGGTTACCCAAACTGAATGTCGGCGGCACTTCGTAGAAGCCGAAGTCAATCGTGTTATCGGTCTCCCCGACGCCCAGCGCGATCAGCGGACTGGTCACCGGCGTGCCCGTGCCGCCCGGCTGACTGCCGTTGTCGTCATTGTCCTGCTGGTTATCGGCCGTGTCCGTGTTCGTGCTCGAGAGCGGTGAACCGGCGGG
>DLVS01000640.1 GCA_003445095.1 Verrucomicrobiales bacterium | reverse complement strand
ACGACGTCAGGAGACTCCATCTGTCTCTCCCAGCGCAGTCCTCGCCGGGGCGTAGTCAGTCAGAGCCTCGTGACCTCGACTCCTACCAGTTCCTGATTTCCTGAATCCATGCGTGTCTTTTTTGCCTTGGTGCGTCGAGAACTGGGTGGGGCGTTCAATTCGCTGATCGGTTTTGTCGTGATGGCTGTGGCCGCGCTGCTCACGGGGATCTCTGTGGTGGACCTGGTAACCAAGCTGATCGACCGCCCCACCGACGCGCCGGTAACCGAGTTGTTTTACCAGAGCGCCTATTTCTGGGTCATCTTGTTGGTGGTCTCGCCGATCATCACCATGCGGACGTTCGCGGCGGAAAAGTCTTCCGGAACGTACGAAGCGCTGATGACGACGCCGGTCGGTGATTGGCAAGTCGTGCTGGCCAAATTTGTTGGAGCATTGGTGTTCTTTGCGCTGACGTGGCTGCCCTTGCTGGCCGTGCTCTTCGTCTTGCGACGCATTTCCGGTGAACCGGGCCTGTTCCTACCAGGCGCGACGGCGTCGGCATTTTTAGGAGTCCTGCTGGTTGGGAGTTTGTACATGGCGCTGGGCTGCTTTGCCTCGGCGCTGACCCAGAGCCAGATCATTGCTGCGATGGTGGCCTTTCTCTTGGGAATCGGCTTATGGGTGCTGAGCCTACGCCCTCCGGCGGCCAATCCGGCCGAAGGCAAGTTGGCTCGTGCCCTCGATCACTTGTCCATGCTACGTCACATGGAGGATTTTGCCCGAGGTGTGTTGGATTCCAGACACATAACCTTCTACGTCACGCTCACGGTATTGTTCCTCTTCTTAACCCAGCGCGTCGTGGAAAGCCGGAGATGGAAGTGAAGCCTTTTTCGTCCGCCTCGTGAACATCGAACGATCCAGCTTCGAGCCCGGCCGCCGCGTGCGCACAACGATCAGCGCCGTCGTCTCTGTCCTGGCGGCTATCGCTATTGTGGGGCTGCTCAATTTCCTGGCGGTCACTCGAAAGATTTGGCGCTACGACGTCGCCGCACAAAGCACCGAGTCCCTGTCGCCCCTGACCCGCCAGATCCTCGCCGCCCAAACGAACGATTTACGGATTACCATCCTATTTGATCCCGAAAGTGACCTGTATCCGCACGTGGATAGTTTGCTTCGCGAGTACGCGGCCCGTTCCCCCCACCTCCAGGTGCAGACGATTGATTACCTGCGCAATCCTGGGGCCGCGGAGCTGGCCAAGGTTCGCTATCAACTCGGGGCAGGCGCCACGGATTTGATCATCTTCGACGCTGGAGATCGCCATCGAGTCGTGAGCGCCGGCGAGCTCTCGGTGTTCAATTCCGAGGATACCCAGGCGATTTTGGCCGGAGAAGAACGAGAAATCCGGCGGTCGGGCTTCAGCGGGGAGTATCATTTCACCTCGGCCATTGCGGCGTTGCAAGAACGCGGCGAGACCAAAGCCTGCTACCTGCTCGGGCATGGCGAACACCCGCCCGATAGTCAGGAGCCCCTCATGGGTTATGCCCGCCTGCTGAAGCTCCTTACCGGTGAGAAGAATTTGACGGTCGAGTACCTCAAGCTCAACGCAGCGACGAACCAAATCCCCGCGGATTGCCCATTGCTGATCATTGCCGGGCCGACGGCGCCGCTCTTGCCGGTTGAGGTGGCGAAAATCGAGGCGTTCTTGCAGCGGGGTGGACGTTTGCTGGTGCTGTTGCATCCATACGCGGCGGAGAAACCTTCGGGGCTGGAAGAGTTGTTGCAGCGCTGGGGCATCGCGGCGCCGCCGGCGTATGCCGGAGACGAACAGTTTACGAGCTATACCAAGCTGGACGTCATCAGCCAGTCATTCGGCTCTCACGCGCTCGTGGCGCCGCTACGGCGAGCGGCCGGGGCGCTTTACTTTCCGCTACCAAGAATTGTGGCGCCGATGCCGGCTAACCAAATGCCCGCTGACGCTCCGCGAGCCGAGGTGCTCGTCAGTACCAGTGAGCACGGATTGACTCGCTCCAACCTAAAGGGGGGGAACGCGGGCTTCGATCCCGCCAAGGATGCCAAGAACACCTCGGTGCCGATCGCGGTCGCGGCGGAGAAGGGGGGCGTCGCCGGGGTGGCTGCCGGCCGCGGGACGACCCGGATCGTGGCCATTGGCGATTCAACCATGTTCGCCAACGAAACCCTCGACAAACCGCGCCCGGAGGCCGGGAACCGCGACTTTGCGGGTTTGGTTGTCAGTTGGCTCTTGGACCGTCCGCAATCCATGGCCATCAGCCCGAAACCCATTCGCGAATACCGGCTAAGCCTCACGGCACGTCAGCAGCGGCTACTGCGCTGGACCCTCGTGGCTGGCTTGCCCGGGGCCATCCTTCTCTTGGGCGTCACGGTGTGGTCCCGTCGCCGTGCCTGACCATGCGCGTTTGATGATCGATGAATACTCGTCTCACTTGGATTCTATTGTCGGTGGCGCTGACGTTGGGGGGGTACGTTTTTGTTTCGGAGCGAAGAACGAACTCCGGAGTCCCTACCGCGGGTTCGGTCGCTTACACCTCCTTCGATCCGGCGACGGTGCGCGTCGTTGAGCTGTTGCGCTCCAACATTGTCATCCGCGTGGAGCGTTCCACGAATGATTGGCGCATGACCCTTCCCGTATCTTACGGCGCCCAAGCGACCGCCGTGAATGCCTTTCTCGACGCGTTGGCTGCTCTGAAGCCACGCACCCTCATTCCTGCTGCGCA
>DLVS01000056.1 GCA_003445095.1 Verrucomicrobiales bacterium | reverse complement strand
AACTGCGCCTGTTGGCTGTTCCCTTCCACCGTGCCGATCAGCGGAAGCGTCACAGTCGCTCCGTCGCGCCCGACGGCGGCCGCGACGACTCGGAAGCCGTCGCGGGAGTTTGCCGTTAGGCCTCGCTCTTCACCGGCGGTAGAACTGACCTCCTTCGGCAAGGTCGATGTGAGCCACAGCCCATGAGAGGTCACCTCGCCTTCGAGCCGCTGAAACACACAGCGGAGGAGTGCTCCGGAAGGGGTTATTGAGATAGCCAGGCCGTCGCCCTGATATTGCGCGGTGGCTCGGATGCCGAGCTGATCCCACGGAGTGGGAACGTCAGTCCGGGCATAGGCAACTGTAACGCCGTCCAGCCGAAGGAGGACCAGAATGCACAAGATAGTGGGTTTCATTAGCTATTGATATCTTGGGATTAAACGAGAGCCCCGCTGAGGAGCTTTGCAGGAGCGTTCGGGCACAAAGAGGACCGGTGCCATGACATAGATTCGGGCAGTTGGACGGTGGATTTCATGCTTGCTGTGATTGGAAGTCTTGCAATTGCGACAAAACACGGCTCACTTAAACTGAATCAATTGTACTCCGGAATCATTTTTGGCCGTCACCCACACAATAAACGATTCCGGTTCAAGCACACTGAATTTAGGGTCAACTGGATTCAATATAGGATAATTGGGAACTAGCGCGGAAACACGATAACAAACCAACTTGGGTCCCAGTTTCTCAGAAGCACCCGTGATGCGGCGCGGCTTTACAATTTCGGCACCTATAATCGAGGCAGTTAGAATTATCTGTTGTTGGCCGTTGATTGTTCCGGGCCCTTCGGCAGCGAAGTTGACTTTGGTGTACTTCTCCATGTCATCAGATCCACCCAAAATCCACAGCGTAAACCGATACAGCCATGTTTCTCCTGTTCCTGTTTTTATTTCCGGCTCCTCTTCTTCCTTCGGTCCACGTTCAGGATCTGACAATCCTACATTTCCGAGAGGCTCCCACTTTTTTATCGAATGCGGAGTGGAAGCACCCAGCAGTTGGCTCCATTCATACACAACCGTTGCTTTCATTATTTTTTCTACGTATCCGTTGATGTTGAGCTTGCTCATAGTTATTATAGTTGATAAACGAGCTTTTAGACATGCAGTGCACTTGTGCTTTCGCTGATGTAGGTACAATGTGTTGGAGTGAATTGTCTTACTGGAATGACATGCGACATCGGCACGGAAATCGAGTCGGTTCAATGGATGTCGGAAAGTGAGCTATGATGTAATGAGTGACCACTCGCCATAAAATGGTCGGATTCACCGGCTCAGAACGCGAGCAGCCGGAAGTATCGATGGGCACTCCCAGCCTCCAACGACACCCGCGCTTCGCCATCAATCTCGCGGACTGAGCTGGCCACGTCCTGCCATTCGTTGGCGGGGGGCAACGATTCACAGGCCTGCAGCTTCAGTCCACTGAGTCCGCTGGCCCAGGCGAGTTCCATTGGCCGGTCGCCATTGGCCCATCGGACTTCCAGTCTTGGAGGGGTGACGGTCAAACTCCAGATTGCGCCGGCAGGAAAGAACTCAGCATTGCCAACTTGTTCCACGAGTAACGTCACTTGGCCCACTCCCGTCAGGATCAGTTGATTATCCCAAATTCTGGCTGGCCCACTCAACACCGAGACCGTCAGTGGCAATCCGCTATCGGAAGCGGCCGGCGAGACTATGGGCCGGGATTGGAACGGAACCTCTGAAGGCAACTGAAACTGAAGATTCTGAGGGTAACCTCTTGTGAGTTGGAGGATCTCAATGCGTCCATCATCAGACAACGTGTAAGCATAGTTCCCTACCACCTGGATCTGAACGAGCTCGGAGAATCTACCGCCCGAACGGCTGAAGGGATACTCAACTCGCACGGGGATCCTAGGGTAACTCACATCGACAATATATAGATCGTTTTGTAGCAGATAGGCATAATTCCCCACCACTTCCACCGTTTCCAACCCGCCGATGTTGGCATACTGACCCACTCGAATCGGGGCCGTCGGATTGCTCACGTCGATAACGACCAGTCCCGCTTCGCGATCCGCCACGTAAGCGTAGTTCTCCACGAGCTTCACGCCGACCGCATCGCCGCTGGTGTGGTACCCGCCCACCCTTACCGGACCAGCGGGATTGCTCACATCAAACACCTCCAACCCGCTATAGCTCGAACCAGAGCTCGGGCGAACTTGGGCCACATACGCGAAGTTTCCCGCGACTTGTACGTCAGAGGTATAACCGCTGGTTTGGTATCCACCGGTCCGCACGGGGAGAGTGGGATCGCTAACGTCAATGACCTGCAACCCGGCGGTGTAGTCAGCCACGTATGCGTAGTTACCCACCACCTGAACGGCAGAGGCACTTCCGCTGGTGTCAATTCCGCCTACCTGCACCGGGCGGGCTGGATCGCTGACATCGACTACCTGGAGACCGATTTCGCTGGCAGCCACGTAGGCGTGATTCCCCTCCACGTGCACACCGCCAGCAAATCCGCCGGTTACAAGCCCGCCCAACCGCATCGGATTGGTCGGCGTGCTGACATCGCTCACTGCTAGCCCGCCCCATCCGGCCGCCACGTAGGCGTAATTCCCCACGATCTGCAGCGCGTGACCCGATTCACCGGTGTTAATGCCGCCCACCTCCCTGAATTTAACTCGCTCGACGTTGAAGGTCAGGGTTCGCTGGACCGGAAGGTAGCTCGCGTCGCCCACCTGCCCTGCCGTCACCACAATTTTGCCCACCCCCGTCACAATAATCCGGTCGTCGACGATCGTCGCGGGCCCGGAGTCCACATGAAGCGTCACCGGTAACCCGCTACTGGCCGTCGCAGCCAGGAGATGCGGCGTGTTCAAGGAGAGGATGGCGTTGGTGGTCCCCTGCCATGTCAGAGTTTGTGGATAACCGAAATCCTGGCGGAGGATCTGCAATCCAAAGTCCCCGTCGGCGATGTAGACGTAATTCCCCACCACCTGAATGTGGTGGGCCTTGCCGTCGGTATTCATCTCGCCGATGGGCAGCGGTTTCGCCGGCAGACTCACATCGATCACCTGCACCCCCGATGGACCCGCCACATACGCGTAGCTTCCTAATACTTGTATATCCTGGGAATCGCTATAGGTGCCGCCTACGTGCACCGGGCTGGCCTCATAGCTCACATCGATCAC
>DLVS01000686.1 GCA_003445095.1 Verrucomicrobiales bacterium | reverse complement strand
CGCCCGAGGCGGGCGTGCTCCCCTAGGCAACTGTTGCACGACCGTCTGAAGCTGGGACTCCGTTCAGTCAATCGCTTCCTCACGGGCCGACTGTGCGGACGCGAGTATAAATTGAATCGTCCGGCGCGAGTTCGAAATCGAGCGCTCGTGGCTCGGCGAAATAGACCGGCTCTGTTCCTGGCAAGTCCAATGCCTGCCATGAGCCCGTGTCCAAGGTCAGGGCCGCCTCCAGAATAACTCGGCGATTGGCTGGCTGCGTGACCTGCAGATGGAGCCCAAACGGCCTTTCGTTCCCCACCAGCACCGGTTGATCCGGCGGCGGGGGCGAGCCCAATTCTTCAATCCACCGCCGCACCAAGATCACTCCGTCGGAATCGACAATTGAGGACGCGAGCGGCGGCATCTGAGCTGGTCCACGAGTGCTCAATCGTTGCCACATCTGTGAATGCGCCAGGTCTCCGGGAACGATTACTCGGTTCGCCGGATCGCCCCGATTATCACTCAAAGGCCCGTTGATCAGACCAGTGAGTTCGGTCGGCGTCGTCAACCGAACATCAAAGAACCCACCGCCGGTGCCGCCCGTTCGGTGACACGGGGAGCAATTGACGGCCAACCAAGAGCGCGCGCGCCACTCGAGACTTGCTGCCTCGTTGGTGGGAGTGGTGACGGTCGACAAAGGTCGCAGACTGGCGGGTGGGTTGTTGAAATATCCGGCCGCGGCGAGTGACGCGAGATCGTGGGTCGAAGTTTCATTGCCGGCTGAAGCGCCGTTGAGCTGAGCCGCGTTGAAGCTGAGTGAAAGACCCGCTGGCGCCGTATGACACGCCAAACATTCGGCGCGACTCGGGTAATGCCAGGTTTGCGCCACTGGCACACCATCCACGACGCGAGCGAACGTCTCGTCCGCGCCTTCTTCGGGCACCAGCGTCGCATTGGTGGCGGAGTCCCAGCGATAGGTCACGCCATAGACACCGTCTGGGTTGCGGACCAAGAATCGCGTCTCCAGTCGGCGAGTGGACTCCGGAATTCCATTGGTCAGCTCAAGGTCGAAGTGTTTCACCCACACAGTACCGGCCGGCGACGCGAACGAGTTGCTCGAGGAGAAGGTCAGGAATTCATTCGTGTCCGGCACACAAAACCAACGGCGTTTCCGGGCGTCGTCCGACCAAAAGGACAAGTTCACCGAATACGGGACGATGCCGGGATTGGGTGTTAGGTTGACCAGATCGTCAAATGCCCCGGTGTCCGCCAGCGTCGCCGGCAACGGAGCCCCAGTGAACTCCGCGTTATAGTCTAGCCGCAGGATGCGTCGCCCCTGATAATCACAAACGAGGACGTCGCCATTGCGCGGATCGGTGCCGAAAGCGGAAATCCCCACCAAGCCGGTCAGGCGAGTTACCAGCGGGGGCGTCGAACCTTCGCGGCGGCGGAGCGCCCAGACATTGCCGATAGAATAGTCCGCAAAGATATACTGACCATGCAACTGGGCCAGCCGAGCACCGCGATAGACTAACCCGCCAGTGATCGAATTGCCGCGAGTCGTGCCCGATCCGTGAGCGTACACAAAGAAGGGGCGAACGTAGTTGAACGAAGGATTCGTGAGGAAACCGGTCGGGACTCCCGTTTTTGGGCCTGCGACATTACCCTCGCGATAGGCCCAGCCATGATTGGCTCCCGAGCGAGAGATTACGACCGACTCCCAGGCACCTTGGCCCACGTCGCCGATCCAGAGTTCACCGGTGGCCCGGTCGAAAGACATTCGCCAGGGATTACGCAGCCCGACGGCCCAAAATTCGGTGCGCACCTGGGCCGGGTTGACTGGACGCCCGAGGAAACTGGTAGCACCGACGAACGGGTTGTCCGCCGGGACCCGGTAGCTCCCGGCCACCACTGCGGGATGCGAATTGGGCGCCAATGAATCGGGACGTTGATCCACGTCGAGCCGCAACACACCGGCAAAAAAATCTTTGGTAATAGTCTGACTATTATTGCGGGAATCGTTCGCATCCCCTTCGTCGCCTAAGGAAACGTAAAGGTAGCCATCGAGACCGAAATGCAGGTCACCCCCGTTGTGGTTTGAGGCATCGTCTGACTGTTGGAGTAAGATGCGTTCGGTCGCGGCGGCACGATTGGCGTTAGTGGACGAAACCGCGAACTCCGAGAGCCGATCGTGCCGCGAATCGGAAGTTTGTCCTCCGGTGCGCGCGTTGCAGGTGCGAAAGACGAAGAAGCGTCCGTTCCGCGCGTAATCCGGGTGAAAGGCCAGCCCGAGCAATCCTTGTTCGCCGCCGTAAATCGTCTGAGAAACCAGGTCGAGGAACACAGTCCGCGTGGGTTGGGCGAGGTTCGTGATAACGATGATTCTTCCGCGCTGCTCCACGATGAAGAGCCGATTGGTCTCGCCGGGAGGCGCGGTAATGACGACGGGAGCTTCGAATTGTAGTCCCAGCGCATCGGCAAATTCGTATCCGAAACTTCCGGGAGTTTGGGGCAGACGCAAGGTGGTGTTGGGTTCCCGCACGGGAGCCGCCCAAACGAACCCTCCAGCCATCCAAGCCGCAATCAGCAGCAAACCAACGCCTCGCATAGAAATAACGTGCGTGAACAATTCAATTCGTAAAGCCGAGGCGGTCCGGCATTTGAGCCGCGCCGTTCCTTTGAGACACGCTGGCTCATTCAAACTGGAGCCAGAGGGGCGGCCTAAACAATTTCACGGCGACTCAACCGACGACGATGGTGGGGTCGCGGTTCCGGCGGCAGCCAAAACGCCGGCTTCGATCTTGTTTCCGCGCTTGGCCTCCTTCTTGGCTTTCCAGTCCAGTTCCTTGCGGCGCTTCTCAAACTGAAAATTCGGCTTTTGCATCAGTGGCAGTCTGCCCTGACACTCGATCCCTTGGCGTTGATTATCCCGATCTGTTCGCCAAATCTTCGCGGCGTGTTTCCCTTTGGTCTTAGCCTAAACGCCAGCACCATCCGCGGCACGCCGATTCTCCGGCAGATCGAAGTCGCCGCCCACGCCGGCTATCGAGCGTTGGAAATCTGGTTTGCCGATACCGACGCGCATCTCCGCACTGGAGGTACGCTGTCCGAAGTCCGACGTGCCCTTGATGACGCGGGTCTGACGGTGCCCACACTGATTTATCTTGGTGGCTGGTTTGAAGCGTCTGAAGCGGTCTGGCCGCGTACGAGAGACGATTGTGCGCGGCGTCTGGAACAAGCCGCGACGTTGGGTGCCGCGTACGTCATCGCGGGTCCGCCCGTGGGAGACGCCGAGGTAAGTCGCGGGGCGGCACGCTACCGAGAACTTCTGGAAGTGGGCGATACGATTGGCGCGTGGCCGGCCTTCGAGTTTCTCGGCTTTGTGAAGCAATATTGCACCGTCGAGTCCGCCTTGGAGGTGCTCGAACTCGCTCCGCATCCCCGCGCCGCAACCGTACTGGATCCTTTCCACATCTTTCGGGGCGGCGGTTCCTTCGAGAGCATCGCTCGACTGCGCGCCCAGCAAATCGCCGTCTCTCACTTCAACGACACCCCACCCTCTCCAAGCCGCAGCGAACAGCACGATAAAGACCGGGTCTTCCCGGGCGACGGACACCTTAATTTGAAGCGTTATCTCGAGTTGCTCGCGGGGACTGGTTATCGGGGTTGGTTGTCGCTCGAATTGTTTCGCGAGGACCTGTGGGCGCGGGATCCGCTGGAAGTCGCGCGCCTTGGCATCGAGAAAATGCGGGTTTCGTTAAATCAATGAGCGGCTAAGATCGTTGACGACTCTGAGGACGTCGGGCCGCTCCTCGTCAGTCAACACAAGAGAGGAACCGCGGATAGACGCGAATGAACGCGGATAGGAATAGTTAGCGCGGACAATCGTTCTGTCGGTGTCCACCGGGGTTTATCCGCGGTTCAGCCTTCCTCGGCTCGTGTTCACTACCCGCTTCCATTCAAGCCGAGCACGGCGAAAATTAAGGATAAGGCCGACCTGGTTACCGGTGATCTTCAGATAGTTGAGCATCTGACCCAATTCGTGGTCAGTGATGCACTCAATTACCTTGGCATCTACCACGACGCCACCAAACGCAATGAGGTCGGGGACGTATTCGCCGACTTTTACGGTCTTGTAGAGGATATCGTACCGCCGCTGCTGTTCCCACGGGATACGGCGCAGTCCAAACTCAACAACTAGAGAGTTTTCATAGGGCTTTTCCAAAAGGCCATGGCCGAGCTCGTTCAAGACCTCGAAGGCGCAGCCAATAATCGCCTCGGTCTCGGTGTTGAGAATCAATGCTGGTTCGTTGGGATCCACGCGAGATTCAAAGTCTTCAAGTTCCATAGGTACAACAGAACTCCAGCGACTCTCTCAACTTCGTAAAGTTTCGGAAAATGGATAAATCTTGCGAATGAACATGCGGCCACTTTCGAGCCAACCGCCGGGAAATCCCGAAGGTTTATCCTATCCGTGTCCATCGGTGTCTATCCGCGGTTCTAGTTCCCCATTTTGGATAAGATGCTTCAAGGCTTTCCAAACCCACGCTTGCCGCTGACGTCGCCTCCCGACCACACTTACTCATGCCCGCGCCGCCCTTGGTCCAACTTGCACTCGACTTTCCCACCATCGAGGAAGCCCTCGCCGCCGCCGAGGTCGGAGTCAACGCGGGAGTGGATATTCTCGAAGCG
The DNA here is from genome assembly GCA_003445095.1 of Verrucomicrobiales bacterium. Taxonomy (GTDB): domain Bacteria; phylum Verrucomicrobiota; class Verrucomicrobiia; order Limisphaerales; family UBA9464; genus UBA9464. The sequence continues at coordinate 1,680 of DLVS01000686.1, read as the reverse complement.
GGCACTCCGCTCATCGTCGCTCAGGGCGCCGGAGTCGTCGGCCAACTGGCCCGTGCCTTCCCGAAGATGCCGATCCTCGCCGATTACAAAACGATGGATTCGGGTTTTAAGAACGTCCTCATCACTCAAAAGCAGGGCGGCCACTACATGACCGTCTGTGCCAACGCCGCCGATGAAACCGTGAAGTCGGCCATCGCCGAAGGCAAGCGAACCGGAATCAAGGTCGTGACCGACACCATCGGTGTGAAGGACCAAGTCGCTCGGGCGCGCCAGTGCGCGGATTGGGGAGTGGACATGATTTACCTCCACTTCGCCGCCGATCAACGCCGCGCCAACCCGACCGGCGATGCCGTCCCGTGGGTGGCTTCGGTGTGCGCCGCCGTCGGCTCGCTGCCCGTCGGCCTGGGTTGCTTCGGCGTGGATGACGCGGTCCGCGGCGTGCAGGCGGGCGCCTCGCTTGTGGCCATTGGACATCCGATTTTCCACGAGGCCGACTATCCCGGCGCCTTGTCCCGATTGGTCCAAGCCGTTAAATCCGCCCGATGAGTGCCACCCAATCCGCCATCGTAAACTTCAGCGCCATCCCTGGCAGCGTCGAGTTGCGTGAAGTGCCGATTCCAGAGATCGGTGTCGACGACGTCTTGCTCGAAGTCGAAGCGGTCGGCGTGTGTGGTAGCGACCTGCACATGTGGACCGGGCAGCAATCTTGGAAGGTGAATTATCCCTGTGTCTTGGGACACGAGTTCGCCGGACGCATTGCGAAGCGCGGCGCCAACGTGGCCGCGAAGTGGGCTGACGGACTGCGCGTGGTGAGCGAAACCCACGCCATCGTCGATCCCGATAGCCCGCTGACTCGCCGTGGACTCTACAATCTCGACCCGAATCGCCGTGGATATGGCGCGGCGGTGGACGGCGCGATGACCCACTTCGTCCGCGTTCCGTCGCGAATCTTGCACCGCGTGCCGGACGGGTTGCCGTTGGAAATCGCCGCGCTGAGCGAACCATGCTGCGTCGCCTTCAACGCGACCGCGATGAATTCGCGCATCGTTCCTGGAGACCGAATTCTCGTCCTAGGTCCAGGGCCCATTGGCGTGCTTTGTGCCGCCATCGCCCGGCTTTGCGGCGCGGAAGTGGCGTTGGCCGGACTCGAGCGTGACCGCGCGCGCCTGGAGAAAGCGCGCGCCTACGGCTGCGAGGTCATCATTGGCGATCCCCTTCCCTGGTGCCGATCAGGTGACGGCTTAGGCGCCGAAGGAATTCTCGACGCCACCGGAGTCTCAGCGGCGCTGGAAACGGCCCTGGCGGCAGTGCGCCCCGCCGGATGGATCACTAAAGTCGGTTGGGGTCCGCAGCCACTTGGGATTTCGTTGGACCCGCTGGTGCAAAAGAACGTCCGCCTGCAAGGCAGCTTCAGCCATCACTGGGAGATTTGGGAACGCGTCCTGGCGCTTTTGGCCAGTGGCAAACTTGATGTGCGGCCCATCATCGGCGGCGAATGGTCGTTGCCTCATTGGTGTGAAGCCTTTGAGACCATGCACCGAGGCGACATCATCAAAGCTGTCCTTCGTCCAAGCGCATGATCGCCGAATGCGTTTTGAAAGCACGAGCCGTCCTAGGTGAAGGCCCCGTGTGGCATGAGGGCAGGCTCCTGTGGGTGGATATTGAACGCGGCGAGATCCA
>DLVS01000071.1 GCA_003445095.1 Verrucomicrobiales bacterium | reverse complement strand
ACCGCGACCACCGCGATCTACACTCTCTTCCGGCTGTTGCAGATTGTGCCATTGGATATCGCCGTACTGGAGCCACAGCGCCACGTTTTGAGGAGCTAAACGTACCGCCTGGGCCAAGGCTTCGGCCGCCTCTTGGTCCTGTCCCTTCGCCAGTGCCCAGTTAGCCAGAGCCACATGAGTCTCAGCCAACTGAGGCGCCAACTCCTTTGCTCGTTGCACGTACCGGCCAGCGACCGCTGCCTGGTCGGCAGTAGCCGCTGCATGGGCGGCCGTCAGCAACAGTTCCACTTGGTCGGGTTCACGAGCCAAGCTGGGTTGAATCAACGCCAGCGCCTCCTGTGGTCGACCCGCAACGGTCAGAGCCGCCGCCATACGCTGGATTACCGTTCGGTTGGTTGGATGAAAACGCAGTGCCTCCTGGAGGATTGCCAGGGCCGCTTGAAATTGCCCTTCAGCCAGGAGGGAATCGGTTTGCTCAAATTGGTCGGGCAGACCTTTCATGTGGCCGAGCGCTGCTTCGGACCACTCATCAGGCATTGGTCCAATGGTTTCGCCGACACCGGCAGCAAGTTCGCGTCCGGCCTCCGATGACCGGCCACTGGCACGTAACGCCTGACCGAGTAAGTATCGGGCACTCCGCGCCAATGGGTCCAATTGCACGGCATGCTGCAAGGGACCCACCGCTAAGTTGGCCTGACCTTCTTTCAGGCGAGCTTCGCCCAAGCCAGCCCAACCTCTCCACTCGCCAGGAGCGCGGTGCGTCACTTCGCTAAAGGCAGCGGCGGCTCGCGCAGCGTCGCCCTGAGCCAGAAGGGCCAAGCCTAGCCGGTGCCACGCCGGGACAAATCCGGGATGCTTTTGGGTGAGGTCCTGGAGTTCGCTGATTGAACCCGCCAAGTCGCCCAGTTCCTGGCGGGAGATCGCGTGGTAAAGTGCCGGAAGCGGGCTGCGATCTCCCAATTTTGTCGCGTCGGCAAAGCATATTTGAGCCTCCGCCCACAAACCGTTAACGGCGAACGCGAGCCCCAATTGCGCTCTCCGGCTTCCGTTGCGCGGGGCCGCGGCCGCGTCTTGCGCCAATTGAGTTAAATACGCGCGGACCTGCGGGTCGAGTTGACCGAATTGAGCTGGAACCGGTAGCGGTGGCGGCGGCGAACGCAGGGCCAGGAAGGTGACAACCGTCACCAGGCCCAACCCAAAAACTCCAACCACCCATCGACGACGTCCAGAGTTTGAGCCGGGGCTTTGGGGTGGTGTCACTGATGTCGGCACAACTCCCGAAGAGGCTGAGTTCTGAAATGAAAAATGGTTCGCCGAAGAGCGAACCATTACGCAACCAAACGCTAATGGAGGTTTAGAACCGAGTGGGGTTCACCGCCTTGATCGATGAGCGCTCTTGCAGCCAATCCACATCCTTATTATTTGGCGAAGGCTGGCCCAAAGCGAGGAGCTGCCCAAACTTCAATACTGGGATGGTCCGAGGATCCACCCACTTGCGAATCTCCGAGTGTCCATCCGCGAAAGAAAGGCCGCCGGCCCGATTATGGTAGCTCGCGGGATAATCCACGAGGATACGACCACCCGGCTTATCCGGGTCGTAAGACGCCATATCTACCGCGAACCAGCCGTCGTTGATCGAGTCTTCGCGCTCATCAATGGTCACCCAGGTCTTCGAAGGCGAAGGCATGTCGGAAGTTTTGATGAATTGGCGATAGCCGCCGGTGTAAGGCCGATTGGCGCTCCCGGCTCCGCCGTTGAACCGGGTGCCGACGTAGGCATTCATGGAAATCGAACGAACTCGGGGAGTACCGGTCTTGCCGCGGCTGAGACTCTTGTCCGACGGGCACTTGTAAATTGCCGGGGACTGGCTGTAGCGACCGATTTGCGAGTTCAGCAGAATCGTTTTGTTGGTGTTGTCCGGACGGAAGGTTGAGTTGTCGAGCCAGCCGACTGCCCACGTCTTGTTGGTGTTGGCCCAGTTTTGGGCGTCGCCTCCGTCCAAGTTGCCGGCCAACCCCTCCTGGCTATCACCCGCGTAAAGATGCCACGCGATCATCAGTTGCTTGCCATTGTTCAGGCAGAGGATGCCTTGCGCCTTTTGCTTAGCCTTGGCGAGTGAGGGCAACAGCATGCCAGCGAGAATCGCGATAATAGCGATCACCACCAGCAGCTCGATAAGAGTAAAGCCGAGCCGAGGAGCCCGGCGAACCGGGGAGAGGAATTGAATTCGTGAGGTTTGCATGTTGAACGAAAAGGTACGTTGTCGCTCGAGTCCAGGGAAGTGTATGGGTGTTGCCTAACACATCAAAGGGAGAGCCGCAAGCCCTTAAATTTCGCTGTCGAGGTTTTGGGGGCAGTCGGCGGGATTTGGGCGACCAGCGGGGTGAGGCCGCAGGCAAATGGCCAACTCCGAATATCGAAAGGTAACCCCAAGTGTAGTCATTGGCGCCGCATTGGTCAGTGCCGGCCCGTCGGCGGCGATCATTCGTGCGGTCTAGGAAGTTTCGACACACTTCCGGATCCAAACTGAAGTCGTTGATCGGTTCGATGACCTTGCCGAGAAGTATGAGACGCTCATGGCAGAAGCGAACGCCAAGCGAGGGCGGCCAACCGCGGCGTCAACAGCGCGAGCATAGCCTTGGAGGTGGAGCCCGTCTGCTCCCGGTGCCGTGGCAGGCGCCTCGATCGTTCTTGATTCGGTGAGGATGGTGCGGGCGAGAGGACTTGAACCTCCACTCCTTGCGGAACCAGATCCTAAGTCTGGCGCGNNGCGCGTCTGCCATTCCGCCACGCCCGCGTTGATCATCGTCCGCTACGGTCTCGGACAACTCCGCTCGCTACTGGTTCGCGGGATTGGTCGGGCTCGCTACCGGGTACGAATCGGGGATGTTGGGAAACGAGAGCGAGCCATCCTTATAGTAGTACGAGTCGTACCAATTCGGGGGAATCGGGCCCTTGATACTTTGCTGAGTGGTCCCGCATCCCACACCAATCAAGGCGAATCCAGCGGCAGCCAAGGCGAGGACAATTCGGGCGAACGAGAAGGTTTTCATGCGCGTAGAGCGACGGACGTGGCCGCATACGTATCGGAACACACCTTCCCGGTCAACGCTGCGTCACCAAGCCCACCGAGCCGGCGCACGGTGCCTGCCCTATTCACGGGGCTTTTTTCGGAACAGGACTGGCGGCAGTCTCGGAAAGCTTGACTCCCGCCCGCTAAAGTCACGTCACCAATCAGCCAACTCGTTTGAGCTTTGCTCCTTTAGGCGTGTCCTCGACCAACCAACCCTTCGTCTTGATCTCCTGCCGGAGGGCGTCAGACCTGGAAAAATCTTTCGCCTGTTTCGCTGCCTGCCGCTGCTCCACCAACTGCCAGATCTCGGCCGGGGCTTCCTCGATGGCCTTCACGCCAACCCCCAAGACCCCGTCCAGGGTTCGCCAGGCCGCGAGCGCCGCGGCGGCGTCCGCCGCCGACAGCGAGCCAGCGGAAAGAACGCGGTTGAGGTCGCGCACCCAACCGAACACTGCGGCCCAGCTTCGGGATACGTTCAAGTCGTCATCCATCGCCTCGATAAACGCGGCGACCAGGTCGTTTTCCTCCGCCATCGGTAAGGCGCTTACGCCCGCCGCCAATTCCGTCAGCTTGACGACGCATTCATCCAAACGGGCCAACGCGGTTCGGGCGCCTTCGAGCCCGTCGAGCGTGAAGTTAAATGTTTCGCGGTAATGCGAGCTCAACAACAAGTAGCGAATCTCTCGGCCCGCAAATCCCTTCGCCAGCAGGTCGCGGACGGTGAGGAAGTTTCCGAGCGATTTGCTCATCTTCCTTCCCTCGACCAACAGATGCGCGGCATGCATCCAGTGCTTCACAAAGGGACTCCCCGGAGGCTGCAACCCCGCGCCCTCGCTTTGCGCAATCTCATCTTCATGATGTGGAAAGGCGAGGTCCTCCCCTCCAAGATGCAGATCAAAGCTCGGCCCCAGGAGCTCCATACTCATCGCGCTGCACTCGATGTGCCATCCGGGCCGTCCTTGGCCCCAGGGACTTTCCCAAAATACGTCGGCGTCCTCGGGCACCCGCGCCTTCCACAAGGCAAAGTCAGCCAACGATTCCTTGTCGTATTCGTCGCTGCTCACGCGTTCGCCCACGCGCATCTCATCGAAGTTCAAGTTCACCAACTGCCCGTAGCGGTAGCCGCAGCCGCGATACTTCTCGATGCTGAAATACACCGAGCCGTCGGCAGCCTTGTAGGCCACGCCACGTTCGAGAAGTTTCTCAATCAACGAAACGATCTGCGTGATGAAATCCGTGGCGTGCGGAAGGTCGTGCGGACGCAGGCAACTCAGCGCATCTAGGTCTTTGAGAAATTC
>DLVS01000570.1 GCA_003445095.1 Verrucomicrobiales bacterium | reverse complement strand
CAATTCAAGGATCCAATCACCAGGTTGAAACGTTTCCTCGCGACGGAACACCCCCGCCCCGAAGCGCGTGGCCTCGTCCTGGATCAAGCCGTGCGGCTTCCCCAGTTTCTTGACTTCGTTGCGGAGAACCTCAGAGATCACAATGAGCCGCTGACCGTGGTCGTGCTCGGCAGCCCATTGTACCTCGACGCTAAGGAGACGGGATTCTCGATGGTGGATGGCTACTTCCCGTCGGACGGACATTTGCTGGCTGGCCGGGATCAATCCGTTTTTGGTGTTAAGGATCGGTCCGGTGCGCTGTCCAACGTGGTCGTAAACTTCGGCTACTTCGGTGATCCCTGGGTCAGCGAGGTGCATGCGGAGAAAGTCCGCCGGTTCTGGTCTCTATTCCTCTCCCAACAGCAGGGACGCCTAGGCACATTTTGCGCCGATTTGCCCACCGTATTTGCGGCCACCCAGAAACCAGAACTTCCTGCCGCCGCTGAACCTCGATTCCAAATTGATTCATCCCGATCCAAAATTGAAATGGTCCGAATCACTCGCGACCTGGGCCCGGCCGATTGGATCACGCGGGATACCCTCCCGAGCCTGTCCCAACAACCGCCTCGCGGGCGAATAGGGCCAATGAAAATCGGCATCCGCTGGCAGGCCGACGTTGACCTGGACCTTTACGCGAGTCCGAAACGGAACGCGGAGACCCTATACTTCGAACACCCCCGCAGCGCTGAAGGATACTACTTCAAGGACCATCGCTCCTCACCGCAGCGAGAGTACGAATTCATCGAGTTTGAATCGCCAGTGGACGTCGGTGCCGTGGACGCCCGGATCAATTTTTATGAAGGCGAGACGTCTCGTGGGCCTTCCGGCGAAGTCCGCATTGAATTCGAGGGAAAAATTTATTCGGGACCGTTTTCCTTGGAAGCCCGGCACGGCAACAAAGGCCGGGAAGGAAATGGCCAAGACCAATACTGGGCTCGCATTGACGTTCCCGCGATCCTCAAGCTGACCGACCCGCGACGCGATTCCGCGCGGTTGCGCGACCGCTAATCCTCAACGCCATTGTGAACCGCTAATCTTCGCGTGAGTCCCGTCCTACTAGTTAAGCGTTTCGGATGAGCGTCGCTGAGCGAAGATTAGCGGTTTCAACTTCGGCATTTGGTTCAATTCGTTCGGAAACGAAAAACGGTGGTCGTGTCGTAGGTCTCGCCCGGACGGAGGATGGATTTTGGAAAACTCGGTTGGTTGACCGCGTCCGGAAAATTCTGAGTTTCCAAACAAAACGCCCCGTGAGGAGGAAATCGGACGCCACCAGCGCATTCATAGCCGTCGGCGGGGAAATGATTGGCGGTGTACAATTGAATTCCGGGTTGGTCCGTCAGCACCTCCAATACCCGCCCACTGGCGGGGTCGGTAACGCGCGCTGCCAAGGCCAAACGTCCGCCGCCGGAATCGAGCACGAAATTATTGTCATATCCCGGTGGCTTGAGAGTGGTTTGGTTGATTCCCGGTGCAAAGGAATGCGGTGACGTGAAATCCAGGGTGGTTCCTTTCACCGTGGCGATTTCGCCGGTAGGAATCAGGCCTTCATCCGTGACCGTGTACCGCTTGGCCCAAAGCTGCAGCACTTGAGCGTCAATGCTCCCATGGCCGGCGAGATTGAAATAGCTATGGTTCGTAAGATTGACCGGTGTCGCCTGGTCGGAGGTAGCTTGATAATGGATTCGAAAGTCGCTGTCGCGCGTCAGCGTGTAGGTAACGGTGACGTTGAGGTTGCCCGGATAACCTTCCTCGCCGTCGGGGCTCAGATAGTGAAACTGCACCGATGCTTGCTCGGGAGTCAGTTCATAGCCCCCAATTTGCCACAACTTCTTGTCGAATCCCACATTGCCCCCGTGCAGGTGATTTGGACCGTTGTTGAGGGCGAGCGGATAGGTGCGGCCGTCAATGATAAAGACACCCTTCCCAATACGATTCGCCACTCTACCGGCGATTGCTCCGAAGAATGGGTGCCCTTCGAGGTAGCGCGGCAAGTTGTCGAACCCGAGCACAATGTTGCCGGGTTTGCCTTGGTGGTCGGGAGTCAGCAATTCCGTGATGATGAGCCCATAGTTGGTAAACTTCACGGTCACTCCGCGGCCATTGCTCAATGTGAAAAGGTCGGCTTCCGAACCGTCAGGGAGCTTTCCGAACGAAGTTTTGTCGAGAGTCATGGGAGTATTGGACGGTCCGGCGGTGGCCTTGAAGTTACCCTTGGGAAATGAACGCAGTGTGACGGCCCGGCTAGCGCAGCCAAACCAACAACCAGAGGCGAGTGCGCTGAAACCAACCAGGGCGTCGCGGCGGGAGATCAGAGTTTGCATGGGAACGCGTGACGGCGGATTGATGCAAACGCCGTGACGAAAGGCAATGCGCCGTGTCGATGATGTGTCGATCCGTCAGTTTCGCCGTCCATCGTCTCGCGAGCTCGCGATTCTCCTCAGTTCTCGCCGTTGTCATTCACATGCTCAACACTTCTTCGCCGCCGGAGTGCGAAGCTACCTGGCGCATCACCATGCCGTAATAATCGCCGCGGGCTTGCATCAATTCTTCGTGATTCCCTCGCTCCACCACGCGCCCGTTTTCCATCAGCAGAATTAAGTCAGCTCGGCGAATCGTTGAAAGACGATGAGCGATCACGAAGGTGGTTCGGCCGGCGAGCAATGTCGCCATCGACGCCTGGATGAGTTGCTCGCTCTCCGTGTCCAGGTTGCTCGTCGCTTCATCGAGAATCAGAATCTGGGGTGACGCCAGAAACGCGCGGGCAATCGCGAGTCGTTGGCACTGGCCACCGGAGAGTTTCACCCCGCGCTCACCCACGAACGTCTCGTACTGATCGGGAAGTTTGGCGATGAACTCATGCGCATTGGCGCGTCGGGCCGCATCTTCGACTTCAGCATCCGTGGCATCACGCCGGCCATAGGCGATATTATCCCGGACCGAGCCGTCGAACAGGAAAACGTCCTGCTGTACGATCGCCAGCAAGTCACGATACGTGCGCAGCCGAAAATCCCGAATGTCAGTTCCGTTGAGCAGAAGTCGCCCTCGGGTGGGATCATGGAAACGCGCGACGAGATCCGTTACGGTGGTTTTTCCCGCGCCGCTGCGGCCCACTAAAGCCACGACCGACCCGCCCGGGACGACGACATTGAAGTCGCGCACCACCGGTTGGCCCGCACGATATTCGAACTCGACTTGGTCGAACTGAATTACGCGGACCTGGCTCGGCGCATCGACGGCATCCGGCTTGTCAGGCTTGTCGTCGGCCATCGCCAGCACTTCAAACACGCGTTCCATCGCTGCGAGCGAACGCTGAAGTTCGGAGAAGGAATTCACGATGTTCCAGACCGGATTCAGCAGCAGAAATGTGTACCACTGAAACGCCATGATGTCGCCGATCGAGGCGCGACCAACGACGTTGAGATACCCCCCATACCAGACGATCACCACATTCACGGCCCCCAACAGCAGTCCCCAAGAGGTCCACAAGATCATTTCGCGCCGTTGCGCGAACATTTCTTTTCGCAGGACGGTGTGACGCCCCAGCAAGTAGTCGAAGAGCTCTCGCGTTTCGCGACCAAAGGCCCGCACCACACGAATCCCCGAAAACGTCTCACCCACGCGGCCGTCAATGCGCTCCACATCCTTGCGCACCGATCGGTAGATCGGCCGAATGCGCCGCGAAAACGCGAAGCTCATCAGCATGACTCCCGGGATGATCGCCAGCGCCGTCAAAGCCAGTCGCCAGTTAAGCATCAGCAACAACCCCACCGCCGTAATCAGGCGGATGATCGAGACCGCCGGCGACATGATCGCCATCTGCAAGAGCCCAGTCGTCGTGTCCACGTCCCCGGTCAGTCGCGACAGGATTCCGCCGGTCTTCATGTCCCACAGCTTCGGCAGGGGCAGGTTGAGCAACCGGTCGAAGAGCGATCGACGAAGCGACAGCATGATCCGCACATTTACCAGGCGCTGGCGGTAGTCCTTGAGCACGCCCACCAATTTCGCGAGCACCACGACCCCGACGAACAGTCCGCCGGCGACGTTGAGACGAGCCAAACGTGACGGGGTGTCCAACCCCTGATTTAACAACACGCGATCAATGATATATCGCATGAACAGCGGCTCGAGCATCTCCAATCCCGCCGCCACCAACGCGAGCAGGAAGAGCGCGCCAACTGCATAACGATGAGGTCGGAGCCAGCGCAGATACTCACGCACGTACTCCCGCCGCTTGCCGCGACGCTCGGCCTCCGACACGGGCTTAGCCGATTCGGGACTTCCATTCTCTGAGCCATCTCGCTGTTCCTGGTTCTCCCGATACCGGTCCGATTCATCGAGCCGACCTTTCTTGAAATCCTGCACGAAGCCTCGATAGCGGTCGTGCGACGAACGCAGATGATCTCGACGATTTTGGTTTCGGTCGGTCATGACTTCGCTCGGGAGCTATGGTCGCACGGGTGACTGGCGCCCACGGCGACAATGTCATCGGTCCGCCTGCGGTCCGCGGCCACGTCCAGAGACCATGTTATGGTGATACCGATTCCTGGGGTTTCCAACAACTCACCTGGGCCACCAGCCGGCACCATCGCCAATGGGTTCGGGCAGCCAGTCGATTCGTTCGCCTACTCACCGAGGACAACAGCACGCCAACTGCCATCCCGTTTCAGCCCGTCCCGGAGATAGAGGATTCCATCGGCAAAGGCGGGGTTGCACCAATTGACTCCGGCGACTTGAGTGCGACCGAGCTCCCGGTAAGCCGCAGGGTTGGCGGCAAACAGAATGAGTTCGCCCGTGTCGGTGAGCGTAAGAATGTTGGCGCCCACGACGAGGAATCCGCCGAACGCTTTGTCCGCCGAGGTAGTGAACAGGCCGGATTCTGACCATTTGATTGTCCCGGTAGCTGCTTCCACACAGATCACATTCTTCGAGGGGCCGAGAAGGTACACGAAGTCCCCTACGGCAATCGGGCTCGAAAAATTCGGCGCTGCTTCCTGGTTCGTCCAAACGGTCGTGGCCCGAAAACCCGAGCCTTCTGGGGCGACGCGCAGTCCAAGCAACCCGGATTGATGGGAACCGGTAATCACGAGATCGCCGACCACCACCGGCGTCGCAACGTGGCGGGCGAAAGCCGTCTTCACCGGCACGCGCCAGAGTTCGCGGCCGTCGCGTCGATCAAGTCCGACCACGCCATCGGCGCTGAATACGATCACTTGGCGGCGGCCGGCCAGTTCCGCGACGACCGGAGGTGCGTAGCCCGCCATGTCGTTTAGCGACTTCCAGACGGTCGCACCGGTGAACTTGTCGAGGCACACGACACCTGCCCCGTTCGGGCCCCCGGAGCAGGCGATGAGGTGGTCGCCGTCCACCAGCGGGGAGCCGTTGTTTCCATGGCGCGCGGCGCCGGGTGTGTTGCCCTTTTCGCCAATGAAGGTGGCTCCAAAATTAGTCACGTAGTTCACGCGCCAGAGCAAACCGCCATCCTTCAACGCGCGGCATTGCAACTCACCGCGACACGAAACGGCATACGCTCGGTCGCCATCGATCAGAGGGGTACAACGAGGGCCGGTGGGCCCTTGGCTGTCGGAAAACGGCTCGTCAATCGCCGCGCGCCAACGTTGACCGCCCGATTGGGCATCAAGCGCCCGAAGAGTTTCGCGGCCATCTTGGTTATCAAACGCCAGCACAACACCGTTGGCCACGACCGGTGAAGCCAACCCGGGACCCGCGGGGACTTGCCAGCGGACTCGCGGCTCGGCCGGCAACGATGACAGAACCGGTGTAGCGGCGGGCGCATGGCCATTATTGGCTGGGCCTCTCCAGCGGGGCCAATCGGCTGCATCGATATTGACGAGTAGCAGCAACGTAAGCAGGACGTGTCTCCGAGTGGTCACGCGCGAATGGTCCAGGGAGTCGCGGCATTGTCCATCCTGTTGCGGGCCGCAACGCGTGGCTTTCGGCCTTGTGCCTGGCTGAGCCACAACAATTCAGTTCAACCGATGAAAGATTAGTCCGGCCGGGCGTCGCGCGAAATAGCCGATTCCCTCCGTCTGAATCTATGTCCATCGGTGGTTCTCACCGATTGCTCAGGTGGCCTTCGGGTCCCCGGGTTTCAGGTCCAATACCTTTCCGTTTCCAAGGCACCGGGAAGCAGCCACGTTCATTCCAAGATGAACCGATCACGACCGTCTACCATGATCGCCGCCGGGTTACGCCTCCCGGTGCTGGCCGCGGC
>DLVS01000069.1 GCA_003445095.1 Verrucomicrobiales bacterium | reverse complement strand
CAGCCAGCGCAATAGGACGATCGATGGTTATCTTCAGGATTCCCTGGGACCTTTTTCCGCTTCAAGGTTGCCCCGTGAATCCTTCCCGTGTGTCTCGTCGTGATCTTCTGCGGGGCTCGGTGGCGCTCGCGGCCTATACGTTGGCATCCCGACCTTTGCGGGCATTCGGCCTCGAACCGGCTCCGGGCGAAGTGCTCATCCCGTTTCTCGACCCCCAGCCGTACGATCCCAAACGCCCGATGCTTCGCTGGGCCAATCTCAAGGACTGGGTCACCGACGCCAACGATCTGTACGAGGTCAGCCACTATCCCAAGCCGACAATCGATCCCGCCACGAAGCCCGCCGACTGGAAGATCGAGTTCACAGGATACTTGCGGAAACCAACCACGTTAACCCTGGCCGACTTGATGAAGCGTCCCCGCAAGACACTGACTGCGACTTTGGAGTGTGGCGGCAACGGATCGAATCCGGGCTTCTCCGGCGCGTGTGGTAATATCCGCTGGACCGGCACGCCTCTCGGTCCCGTGCTGCGCGACTTAGGATTGATGCAACGTTCTCAAGAAATCGTCTTTTACGGGTCCGACGAGAAAGTGGAGAAAATCCGCGACCGCGACTTTCCCCAAAACTTCGCCCGCAGCCTTCCGCTCAATCACGCGCTGCAAGACGAAGTAATGCTGGTGTGGGCTCACAACGGCGAACCCCTCAAAGAAATCCACGGGTTCCCGGTGCGGCTCATCGTCCCCGGCTGGTTCGGCATCGCTTGGGTAAAGTGGCTTAAGCGCGTGGATGTGCTCGACCGTCGGTTCATGGGTAAATGGATGGCCCGCGAATACGTGACCATCCGGGGCGAGGAGCGCGAAGACCCCAAGACGACGAATTGGCGCGAGACCAGCGTCTGCAATCTGTGCTGTAAATCGGTGACGGCGCGAGCGGTGCGCCGTCCCGATGGTTCGATCCGCTTTTCCGGCGCGGCTTGGAGCGACGGCACGACGTTAAAGTCGGTTGAGGTCAAGTTGGATGACGGTCGCTGGGAACCGGCAACGTTGGAAAGGAAACCCGCTCGAGGCCGCGACACGAAGTACACGTGGAGCTTCTGGCACTATGATTGGAAGCACCCCACGCCCGGCGATCATTCAGTTGTCGCTCGGGCGACCGATGTCGACGGCCGGGTCCAGCCGTCGGCGGACGATCCCGCGATCAAGAACAAAGCAACCTATTGGGAAGCGAACCAACAATGGATTCGCAAATTGCGGGTCGAATAGCCGGCGGGGATCCGTTAGGGCTGCCGCGCTGCGGCGGCCCGGCGCCCAAAGCGCGGCCTTTCGCACCCGCGCGAGGGAAGAATTCAACGCGCCTCGCACCAGACCGGCCCGGCGCTGAGCCCCAGCCAGCGACGGCGCTGCACGCCATCCCCAAGGTGGCAAAGCAAAAATTATAGGCTCGGGCCCTCCCCCGTCGCTATTCTCTCCGCGCAACACAACACTTCCATGTCCAGCATCGGAAAACTCATGAAGCAGGCGACGCGCATGCAACAGCAGATGGAACGCGTCCAGCAGGAATTGGCGTCCAAAACCGTCGAGGGTGTCGCTGGTGGCGGCTCCGTCAAAGTCGTCGCGCGTTGCGATCAAACCCTGCAATCCATCAAGATCGCACCAGAAGCGGTCAATCCCGCCGACGTACCGTTTCTCGAGGAGTTGGTGCTCACGGCGGCGAACCAGGCCCTCACCGCCGCCAAAGAGACGGCTAACCGCGAAATGGGCGCGGTAACTCAAGGAATGAGTATTCCTGGGTTGATCTGATTTCACGTCTAGCCGCTCTTCGATCGTTCCCGAAGGAACTCGCGAAGCGGCAAACTGCGCGGGTTTCTTCATGCCGCCTTCCAAGTTGCCGGCTGCCGTCGCCTCGCTGGCCGCCGAGCTGGCGCGGTTGCCGGGAATTGGACCTCGCTCCGCCGAGCGCCTGGCGCTTCATGTCGTCCAGTCCGACGCCGAGACCATTCATCGCCTGGCCACTACTCTAGTTGAGGCACGCCGACGAGTCGCGCTCTGCCAGCAGTGCGGAGGCCTGACGGAGTCACAGCCGTGTTCGCTGTGCGCCGATCCTCAACGAGACCCGAGTTTACTCTGCGTGGTCGAACGCGCGTTCGATATTTTGAGCCTAGAAAAGTCGGGCGCCTATCGCGGCCGATATCACTCACTCGGAGGCAAACTCAGCCCGCTGAATGGGATAGGCCCGGAAGACTTGCGCATTGCCGAACTGGATCGCCGCCTCGGATTGGAACCAGTGAAAGAAGTCATTCTCGCTTTGGGAAGCGATGTCGAAGGAGACGCCACAGCTAACTATCTCGCGCAGCGTCTTGCTTCTGCTGGCGTTCGCCTAAGTCGGCTGGCTCAAGGTTTGCCGGCGGGAAGCGGCCTCGAATTCGCCGACGAATTGACCCTGAGCCGTGCGATGGAAGGCCGTCGCGCCATCGAGTGATTAAGCCCTCCATGAACCGCAAGTAGTCGCGGAGGGAACGACGCGCACTCTCTTTTCGCATCACGATCCCAGTGAGCCCCCCAGTGTATCCACCCGCGTCGCGTTAGTCAGCGCCTCCTTCCGTCGGCGGCTACGAGGTTCATGGCCTGAATTCGTGTCCGGATTGTAGAGGTCCGTGCTACCCACTCTCCGGAAGTCCGAGGGACCTAGAAACTTCGGCGGTTAGTAGTTTCCCAAGGATTGTTACGGCAGCCGCGTCAGGAGCAGCTCGACCCAGGGCAGATCGGCCGGCGTCGTCACTTTAGGATTCGGTTCCGGACACTCGACCAGTTCGACGGCTTGGCCAATCAGTTCGCAGGCCGCAGTGTCATCGGTTACTTGGCGACCCGCCTTAACCACCGCTTCAAGTGCCCGTCGTATCACTTCAACGCGAAAGCACTGCGGAGTCTGCACCGACCACAACCGCGTTCGATCCAAGTGACGGGCAATTTGCTTCTGGCCGTCCGATTCCTTGATAGTGTCGGTCGCGCGCTGGGCAGCCACTGCAGCACCGACTCGACGGGCCGCTTCTAGGCATCGCTCGATCGCGCTTGCGGCGGTGCAGGGTCGAGCGCCGTCATGAATGGCGACCCATTCGCAATCAGGAGAGAGCGCACGAAGGCCGTTCGCCACGGAGTCCTGACGCTCGGCTCCACCCACGGTCAGGCGGAACGGCTTGCGGAATCCCTGCTCTACCGCGATTCGCTGAAAGGACGATTCCCACCCAGGGCGAACCACCAGCACCAGTTCATCAATAGCGGCGCACGTTTCCATCCGCCGCCACGCATGGGCAATGACCGGAGCGCCCGCGACCTCCAGAAACAACTTGTCCACGCCAGGTCCCATTCGGGTCCCGCGTCCGGCAGCAACAATTAGGGCGGAAGTCGTACTCATCGTGAGCCTACAACGTGATTCGTGTTGCGGCTTCAGCGATGCCCCACCACCCGGCGGGCTCCATAACGGCCACTAATCTCAGAGCCGCTGGCCCCAGCTTTCCTACTTCTTGTCGTCCGCCGAATTCTCAGCCGGCTTAGTTTCAGGCGGAGCATTGGCATTCAACTGCTTGAGAATGGACTCTGTTAGATCCGAATCCGTCCCCGCCAAAGTGTTGTACATCACGACCGGTGTTTGATTGATCGTGGTCGCCGCCAAATCCAGGATGAGGTTGTAACCCGCGCTCTTCGCCTTCTCATCAACGATCGCCCGAATGTCCTTGAGCACACTCTCACGCATCCGCATTTGCTGGTCCCCCAGTTGCTGACGGGCCGTTTGCTCGAACGTGCGCAACCCGGTTTCTTGCTCCCGGAGGTCGGCCAATCGCTTCTCCAAATCCTTGCGCCGTTTGTCGCGTTCCTCGGTCGACACGGCCGGGTCATTGGCCGTTTCCCCAACCTTGCGAAATTCCTCTTGCGCCTTTTTGAAGTCGTCAACCAGGCCGGTCTTCACCTTCTCAAATTCAGCGGCGCGCTCCTTAAGTTGGCTGTCGGCTTGCTTGGTTCGCCAATAGCCATCGAACAATTTCTTGAGGTCGATAACCCCGATTTTGGTTTCGGCGCGGGCGGGAACAGCGAAGCCGACGAAGGCCGCGAGCAACACCGCGGTAAGGATCTGTTTCATTGTTAGTAAATCGAATGAACCGTGAGTTTGTCAGAAGTCCCGCGTGTAGCCAACGCCGAATTGAAAGCGGCCGCCTCCGTCATTGAATTGGTCGGTCTTGATCGGGATACCATAGTCGAGCCGCAACGGGCCAATCGGCAGATTCAAGCGCAACCCGATTCCCCAGTTCGAGTTGTAGAAGCCGGTGCTGGTTCCATCGAGATACTCCTGCGGGGTAAAGCTATAGGAGTCGGGATAAACCATGCCGGCATCGAAGAAGAGGGCGAACCGAACTCGGGGTACGACGGGAACGCTATACTCCGCGGAGCCAAACCAATAGGTGCCGCCGCCCGTCGGTTCTCCCGTGAGCGGTTGCTTCGGACCCACCTCGCGAAACTCAAAGCCTCGGAGCGAATACATGCCACCCAAATACCAGCGATTGAAAATGGGCACCACTCCGGTCAGTCCACGGTCGCCGTCGCCGTAAGCGCTAACGACACCCACATTCCCGATGATTTCGAGGATGTGTTCCTTAAAGAAATCGTACGTGCCACTGGCCGGCGAGAACAGGTTGGCCGGAGACCAATACTGCGCTGCCTTTACTTCGAGTTGATAGAAATCAGCCTGACCGCCCAACGGCCCGCCCGCCAACATCGGCTCGAATTGCACCAAGTGCCCGCGCGTCGGCAGCATCAGGTTGTTCCGGGTATCATGACTCAACGACCAGGTGAGGCTGGATACCAGCGTCTTGCCAGCCTGCTGAATGAAGACCGGCAATTCTGCTGGGGTAGTATTCGTGCCAATGATGGAAACCACTCCATTGTTGGTCAGGTACTCGTAATTTTGAATCGTCGTGGCGAATGAATTGAGGAACGCGTTATTCAGGATGATGTCCACCTCCTGTAAGGTATACGTCGTGTTCAGTGTAAAATTGTGCGGCAACTGCTTCGTCAGGCCGATGCTTCCGCCCAGAATGGTCTGGGTATAGTTGTCCGACAAATACTGGAGGTCGCGATAATACAACTCCGTATCCAGGCGCAAGCGCCGCCCCAGGAACCACGGCTCGGTGAACCCCAAAATATAATCCTGGCGTTGCGTCCCAATCTGCGCGCGGAGTCGAGCCTTCTGACCGCCGCCCGTGAAGTTCGGCGGATTGAACAAGTCGAAATTTCCTTGGGTCACTTCGATGTAACCGACCAATTTGTCCACTGAACTATAGCCCGCGCCCAACGCGATATTGCCGGTATTCTTTTCTTCGACCGCGACGATGAGGTTCCTTTGGCCGGGGGCGTCCGTGGGATCATCCTTCGTGTCCACCTTCTCGAAATAGTTCATCTGCTCCAGCCGCTGCTTGCTGATCTTGACTCGAACCATGTCGAAGGTCTCGCCTGGCGAAAGGGCCAGCTCACGACGGATCACGGTGTCCTTCGTCTTGGTATTTCCCTTGATCTCGATCTTTTCGACGAAGGACTTGGTGCCTTCGCGGATCACGTATTTCAGGTCAATCGTGCGGGCGACGACGTTCGGAATCTTTTGAGCCTGAACGCGGGCATCGATGTAACCTTGCGATCCGTAAAAATTCTGGAGCCCCAATAAATCCTTTTCGAGATCGCCCGGCGTAAAAATCGCCCCCGGAACCAGCCGAGGCCGGGTCATCACGCCCCGGTCATCGCGCATGTTCGCGATGATCTCGCCCTGCGGGAACACCGTGTTGCCTTCGAAGGTCACCTGGCCGACACGGAACTGGCTCCCTTCCGATACCGTGAAATCAATAAACATTCGGTTGGTCCTGGGAAACTCGAACTCAACCTGTTTGATCTCGAAATCGACGTAGCCGTTCTCGCCGTAGAAGTCGCGCAGCTTTTCTTTGTCCTCCTCGAACTGGTCCTCTTTGAATTTGCCCGCGCCCGTCAACCAACCCAGCCAATTCCAACTCCTCGTCTTAATCACCTTGCGCAGCCTCTTGTCACTGAAAGCTTCGTTGCCCTCGAAGTTGACTTTCTTGATGCGGACCTTGGTCGACTCCACGATTTCGAAAGTCACCGTGCCGCGCCCCAACTGTTCATTGATACTCGGTTTGGGATCGACGGTCGTGTTCTGCATGCCCGCCTTCTCGTACATCTTT